>NZ_CATKPZ010000032.1:0-16544 GCF_949767415.1 Pseudomonas sp. IT-196MI5 | reverse complement strand
ATAGCAGTCCTCAATTAATGTCACAGTAGATAGCCGGCAGACATCCTTCATGTGCTACCTGATACCGCTTGTCGACTCCCATTAATCGAATGGTTGATCTAGTGGTCATATGACATGAGATAACAAAAGACCGTGAAATCAAGGTGATGAAATGGCGTCGAGGTTTGTTGTCGTTCCGGCGATACCGACTGAGACGGGATCAGTCCGGATAGGTTGCCGCTTCTGCTCCACCATGGCTCCTTGCGGCTTCGATATTTTTGACAACAAGGAAATGTGCCGTCTTGGTCTGGCGTTTCCAATACGTGCGGAGGCGGAGGCGGTGTGCTGTGAGAAAAATGCAGTGTTCCAACTGACTCAATTTTTTGAACGTGAGCACCGCTCGGAAAACACTAAACTACGAAATGCCTGCTGAACGTTTTAGCCAATCTGTTGCGTCCACCCGTTGAATCCACAGTTCAATGCTGCCGTTGGAAGTACCGTTGCGAAGCCCCACTCTGTGGGTAGGGATTCGAACTCGACCAACTCGCCCTGTAGCCCGCTATAGGCCGCAGAGTGGGACTGTCCAAAAGCCGTCTTCGTTAGCCTCCGGCCAGCCCCTCAATCACAACGTTAGTCAGAGTCCGCAATGGGTCGCCTTCTGCCGGTCGCGGTAGACTGAGATCGACCAGGACCGGCCAGTGACGCATGACCATGAAACCAGTAACGTCCCACTCAGTTTCAATAACCGCTCTCAGACCAACAAATCGACGGTCTGCAACATGCGCCGATAAGGAGATTGCGCATGCCCCATCTCCAGGTGAATGGTTTCGATCAGACACTCCAGAAACCGCTCGGCCGCCGGCCGCAGGGGCTGCCCGCTTCGGCTGATGGCGCCCACCGAGGCACTGCCGACCGGCTCGCGCAGAGGCAAGGCGCACAAGCCTTCGCGCTGAGCACATATCTCCACCAGCGGCCAGGGAAAGATGCTTAACATGTCGGTTTCACGCAGCAAGCTCAGGATGATCGAGAGCGAATGGGCGAAATGCACATGCCCCTGCGTGGAAATCGTTCCATCTTGTTGCGAGGCCAGTATCCAGTCAGCCGACGCCAGGTCCTCCATGGTCCTGCTGTTCGACAGCGGGTGTTGCTGACGGGCGACCACCGCACAATCGGCTGTGAACAGCGGCAGATAGGTCAGGTCGGTGCTGGAAAACCGGGTATCGAGCCGTCCGATAAACAGATCGACGCTCGCATCCCGCAGCAGCGGACACGCGACCGATGAAAGCCCCTCATGCAATTCAAGTTGTACCTTTGGAAACAGCTGGCGAAAACGCACGACGGCTTTGGGCATGAGCGTCATCGCCAACCAGGGTGTCACGGCGACCGACAGGCACCCCTCCAGTTCCCCCTTGCAGTCAGGCAATACCTGACGGGCACTGACCATCTGTGCCACCAGCAGACGTGCCTGAATCAACAACTTTTTGCCAAGCTCGGTAAACACAATCCCTGAGGTATTACGGATCAGCAATTGTGTGGCGGTGTCTGCCTCCAGTTTCTGGATGGCCTTGGTGACCGCTGCCGGCGAAGTGTCGAGTCTTTTTGCAGCGCCGCGGATACTGCCCGCGTCGGCCACCGCCACGAGTGCATTGAGTTGATAGAACTTCATAGTGTCCGCCGGTGTTAACCCTGGGTTGCCTTGTTCACTTTCGATTGCCTGTCAGCTGCTGCCTTGGCCCACTACTCTGGGACCAACACCACCCGGGCTTCGATCCTCAGCAAAAGACCGTACCAGAAAAAGCCCAGGCACTTTGATGAAACGCATGATGCCGTAAGCCATCGTCGATTGTGGCCCTTGCGACAGATTGGTTTCTCCTCCTGGTCACCAAGGAAAAACACTGCCAATGACACAGTCCATCACGCTGTTAAAAGAGATTGAGCAGGAAATGCGCGAACTGCGCCACCAGATCCATGCCAACCCTGAACTCGGTTATCAGGAGGTCGAGACGAGTGAGTTGGTAGCCGAACGATTGATCGAATGGGGTTATGACGTGACGCGCGGTATCGCCGAAACCGCGGTCATCGCCACGCTGAAAAAAGGCACCGGTTCGCGTGTGATCGGCATACGGGCTGACATGGACGCACTGCCGATCCTGGAAAAAACCGGGCTGCCCTATGCCAGCCGGATACCGGGCAAGATGCACGCGTGTGGCCATGACGGGCATACGGTCATGCTCCTCGCCGCCGCCTACGCCCTCGCCCATGGCCATCCGTTCGACGGCACCGTCCGCCTGATTTTCCAGCCGGCCGAAGAAGGCCTGGCCGGCGCCCGACGGATGATTCAGGAAGGCGTGCTGCAACAGTTCCCCTGCGATGCAGTGTTCGCTGCACACAACATGCCTGGCTACCCTGTCGGAAAGCTCGGGTTCCGGGCCGGCCCCTTCATGGCCTCCGCCGACCAGGTCAATGTCACGATTCACGGAAAAGGCGGTCATGGCGCGATGCCGCATCTGAGCGTCGACCCCGTGGTGGTCTGCGCAAGCATCATCATGGCCTTGCAGACCATCGTCTCGCGCAACATCTCACCTCAGGAAATGAGCGTTATCACCGTCGGGGCCATTAACGCAGGCAAGGCGTCCAACGTGATTCCGGACAGTGCGCACATGCTGATTTCCGTCCGCTCACTGAACAACGCCGTCCGGGACCGCCTGGAGAGCCAGATAAAACACCTCATTCACGCCCAGGCGCAGGCATTCGGCGCGACCGCCGACATCGACTACAGTGCCGATTACCCTTTGCTGGTGAATGACGAAGAAATGACCCGGTTTGCCAGTCAGGTGGCCATCGACTGGCTCGGTGAAGACGAGGTGATGAACGACATCGTGCCCTTCAATGGCAGCGAGGATTTCGCCTACTTCCTGCAGCAATGCCCTGGCAGCTATCTGATCATCGGCAATGGCGACGGTGAAAAGAGCTGCATGGCTCACGACCCTCGCTACGACTTCAATGACGACATCCTGATTCGGGGCGCTGGCTATTGGGTCAAGTTGACCGAGGCCTTCTTGCCACTCAACGCTTGAGCAAAGACCTGCCAAAACGAGAAAACCAATAAAAAACGAGGTCATCATGCAACTACGCAAACTTCAATCCATCACCCTGCTGTTCGGGCTGATCATCACCCCGCTGTCGCAGGCAGAACCGGTGATCAAATTCGGCGTCGACCCTAGCTACCCGCCTTTCGAGCAAAAGCAGCCAGATGGCTCATTGAGTGGTTTTGACATCGATCTGGGCAATGCCCTTTGTGCCGAGTTGCGGGTCAAGTGTGTTTGGGTCGAGCAGCCCTTCGACAGCATGATCCCGGCGTTGAAGGCGAAAAAATTTGACGCCATCCTGTCTGCATTCAGCGCCACCGAGCCACGTCGCCAGCAGGTCGACTTCAGCCACAAGATCTACACCGCGCCGTCTTCTCTCGTTGCCAAAAAAGACTCCGGATTGCTGCCGACCGCAGAATCATTGGAGGGTAAGTCGGTCGGGGTGGTTCAAGGCTCGCTGCATGAAAGTTATGCCAAGTCGCAATGGGGCCGCCAAGGCGTCAATATCCTTTCCTACCAGACCCAGGACCAGGTGTTTTCAGACCTCATCAACGGACGCCTGGATGCATCGTTCCAGGCCTCGGTACAGGCCGACATCGGATTACTGCAAAAGCCTCAGGGCCAGGGCTTTGCCTTCGCCGGTGAGCCCATCACCGACAAAAGCATCATTGGCGATGGCGTCGCTATCGGTGTCCGAAAAAACCAGCCTGAGCTCAGAGAGCAGCTGAACACGGCCATTGCCAGCATTCGCCAATCAGGCCAATACGACCAGATTGCGAAGCAGTACTTCAACTTCGATATTTACGGCGAATGAGGCAATCCCCATGAACGAAATGACACAACGCGGTGAATCTCATTTTGCCAGCCCCGTCAGCGACGAGACTGTACGTGCCTTTCAAACCGATGGTGCGGTGTGCATCCGTAATGCGTTTACCGCGCAGCAAATCAGCGAACTGACGCTAGGCATCGAGCGCAACCTTGCCCATCCCAGCCCTCGCGCAAAAGTGGCGAGCAGCCCTACGGACCCGGGATGGTTCTTCGAGGACTTTTGTAACTGGCAAGAGAATGCACACTATCGCGATTTCATCTTCAACTCCGCCCTCGCCCCC
This sequence comes from Pseudomonas sp. IT-196MI5, assembly GCF_949767415.1. Lineage (NCBI taxonomy): Bacteria > Pseudomonadati > Pseudomonadota > Gammaproteobacteria > Pseudomonadales > Pseudomonadaceae > Pseudomonas > Pseudomonas sp. IT-196MI5. The sequence continues at coordinate 12,367 of NZ_CATKPZ010000032.1, read as the reverse complement.
ATCGCGGCCGCCCTGCTGAACAGCCAACAGGTGCGCCTGCACCATGATCACTTGCTGGTGAAAGAGCCCAATACGCGCCAACGCACGCCTTGGCACCAGGACCAGCCTTACTACAACATCACGGGTTCGGATACCGTGAGTTTCTGGATTCCAGTTGACCCCGTACCCAGGGAATCGACCCTCGAGTTCATCGCCGGCTCACACAAAGGCCCCTGGTTGATGCCCCGGTCCTTCATGGACAGCCAGGCCAAATGGTTTGCCGAGGGAACACTGGGCGAGCTGCCGGATATTGAAAGCCATCGCGAGGACTTTCCCATTCTGGGATGGACGTTGTCGCCGGGGGACATGGTGTGTTTCAACATGTTGACCTTGCATGCCTCGGCTGGCGTGGGCGGGCATAACCGTCGCCGTGCGTTTTCAGTGAGGGTCATAGGCGATGACGTGCGGCATGCGCCGAGACCTTGGGCCACCTCCCCCGACTTTCCTGGGCTTAAAGATGCTCTGGCATCAGGTGAACCTATGGAACACGAGCTTTTTCCGACACTCTGGCATCGAGAAAGCAGAATGTCCGAGTGATAGGTTGATGATGCTGGATGGCTCGAAAAAGGTTCTTCACGGAATTCAGGGGAACACCAAAAGCAAGATCAAAAGATCGCAGCCTTCGGCAGCTCACAGGGGAGCGCGTGCACCACCAAACAACGAGCTCGAGCGTTAGCTCGCCTCGCGGTGCTGTTGCGGTGCACGCCCCCTCGTGAGGCCGAGCGCAGGTTCTGCGCAGTGGGCAACCCGGCATGGATGCCGGGTTAGCCGCGTACGGCCATGGATGGCCGATCGCGGCGGGCCCTGTAGGAGCGAGCTTGCTCGCGAAAAACCTGAGAGCACCGCGGGGTGTCAGGCTCCCCGCTTCATCGTTGACCTCCATCGCGAGCAATCGAGCGTCGACCGGCTGCTCCTACAGGCCGGGCGGCGTTCCGTTTTTCCAAGTGACCCGCCGTAAGGGCGGAACCCTAAGTGGCCGTTACCGCAGCAATGAATATGTACACCAGGAAGAAAATGCTCGGCCGTAAGGTCGCCATCGCTGGCAAGTCGGATCGCCGCACCGCAGCTTCTACAGGTGTCGGTGTTCCCCGGGATTGCGTGAAGTACCCAAAAAAAGCAGATGATGGCCGGTGTAAGCCTGATGTGTTCACCTTCACGAAAGGGCCAACACCTTTTGCTCGCTGGCTGGTAGCCCCCCCTCAATCCTCGGCCTGCGACAAAGGCCTGGCCACCTGCTCCAACGCTCGACGCTCGGCTGCCACCCCCCAAACCGCTTGCACCAGCGCCGCCACACACATGAGTGCAGCGCCTGTCAGATAACCCATCAACAAGCTGCTGCGCTGCTGGGTCTGGATCAGTTGGCCAAACAACGTCGGCCCGATGATGCCGCCCAGGCCAGTGCCAAATGCGTAAAACACGGCGATGGCCAAGGCGCGGATTTCCAGTGGGAAGGTTTCCGACACGGTCAGGTAGGCCGAGCTGGCCGCAGCGGACGCGAAAAAAAAGATCACCATCCACGCCGCGGCTTGCTGGGTGACATCCAGCCAACCCTGCTGGAAGGCATAACCATTGAGCGCCAGCAACACCCCCGACATCGCGTAGGTGAAGCTGATCATCACGCGCCGGCCGATCACGTCGAACAGGCGCCCCAACAGCAGCGGCCCGCAGAAATTGCCCAGTGCCAAGGGCAATACATACCAACCGACATGCTCGGCGGGCACCTGGTAAAAATCGGTGAGCACCAACGCATAGGTGAAGAAGATCGCATTGTAAAAGAAGGCCTGCGCGGTCAGCAGGGTCAGCCCCACCAGCGCGCGGCGGCGGAATCTGATGAACAGGGTATGGAAGACCTCCGCCAGCGGCGTATGGTCCCGCGCGTGCAGGCGCAGTGGTTTGCCGGTCACGTCCGGCAGTTCATGGCCTTGTTCGCGCAGACGCGCTTCGATGCCTTCGACGATGCTTCGTGCCTCATCGCGCCGACCGTGGATCAGCAGCCAGCGCGGGCTTTCCGGCAGCCACAGGCGCATCACCAGGATCACCAGGCCCAGCGCCGCACCAATGCCAAAGCACAGGCGCCAGCCCAGATCGCCGCCGACCACATGCGGATCCAGCAACACGATCGCCCCGCCGGCGCCAAGCGCTGCGCCTAACCAGAATGTGCCGTTGATGGTCAGGTCGACCCAGCCACGATAGCGTGCCGGGGTGAATTCCTGGATGGTCGAATTGATCGCCGTGTATTCGCCGCCGATGCCCATGCCCGTGAGGAAGCGCAACAGCAGGAAGCTTTCCAGGTTGAAGGAGAACGCCGTGGCCGCCGTGGCACCTACATACAGCCATAACGTAACGAAGAACAGCTTGCGCCGCCCCAGGCGATCGGTCAGCCATCCGAACACCAAGGCACCGAGCACTGCGCCAGCGATGTATATACCGCCGGCCAAGCCGATATCGAAATTGCTCATGTGCAGGTCGGGGCTGTTTTTCAGCGCGCCGGACACCGAGCCGGCCAGGGTCACTTCCAGGCCGTCGAGCAACCAGGTGACGCCCAGCGCGACCACCAGCAGGGAGTGAAAGCGGCCCCACGGCAAGCGGTCCAGGCGTGCTGGAAGGTGGGTTTCGAATATCGCGCCGGGCTCGCGGCTATGCAGCTGTTGGTGGGTCATCGCTACAACATTGTCATGTGCACTCCCTTGTGAGTTAGGAGTCAGCCCCCGGATCGGGAGTTCAAAATTCCGCTGCCGGGTTGCACGCAGTGGTGAGCCCCTGGCGACCGAGCAGTGGACTGGCCAGCAACGTCTTCAAGGCCATCGGCCTGGCAAAATGATAACCTTGGGCCTGCCCCGCCCCCATTTCCCGCAGCAGGTCCAGCGTCGCTTCATCCTCGACGCCTTCGGCCACCACACTCAGGTCCAGCGATTCGGCCATCCGCACAATCGCCCGGACAATCGCGCGACTACGGGGACTGGTAGTCAGTTCGAGGATGAACGACTTGTCGATTTTCAATCCGCTGAAACGGTATTGATGCACATAGCTCAGGGATGAAAACCCTGTACCGAAGTCATCGAGCACCACTGACATGCCGTTGTCCGCCAGTTGCTGCATGGTCTGTCGGGCAATCGCCGGTTCGGCGACCAGCGCCCCTTCGGTCAGCTCCAGGCAGATGCGTGACGGCGAAACCCGGTGCTGCGCCAACAGTGTCAGCACCTCACCGGCGAAGTCCGGACGCGTCATGCTGTAGCTGGAGCAATTGACGTGCACCGGCGGCCAATCGGCGTGCCCGGGCTGTGCGAGGATCGCGGCAATGCTGGCGAGCATGTACAGGTCCAGTCGACCGATCAGGCGCAAACCCTCGACATCCGGCAGGAACTCGCCCGGTGCAATCACCCGGCCGCCCGGCTGATGCCAGCGGATCAACGCTTCAAGGGCCAACAGTTCGCCGGTTTCGACGCTGACGATCGGCTGGAAATACGGCAGCAGTTCGTCGTTGCGTTTGAGTGCGTTGCGCAAGGCCCCTTCTCGCTCGACCAGGTCCGAGACTTCACGGCGCACCTCCTGGTTGAACACCGCGTAGCCGTCGCGCCCGGCGCTCTTGACCCGATACATCGCCGCATCGGCATCGCGCAGCAAGTCGGCGGGCTCGTGATGGAACTGGTTGTCGGCGCTGACGATACCGATACTGCAGGACGAGAAAATTTCATGGCCATTGATGAAAAACGGCAGGTCGAACGCCTCCAGGATCCGTTCGGCAATTTCGATCATCACCTCCAGCGGCGCCTCGGGAGCCAGCACCGAAAACTCGTCGCCCCCCAGGCGGGCCAGCATGTCGGTGTCGCGCAGGCAACCGCGCAAACGGTGGGCCGCCTGCATCAACAGCAGGTCGCCAAAATGGTGGCCCAAGCTGTCGTTGACCATCTTGAAGCGGTCGAGATCGATGAACATCACCGACAGGTGCCCGCCTTCGTTGCCGAACCGCGACCAGGCCCGATTGAGGCGCTGTTGCAGGTAGGTGCGATTCGGTAGTCCGGTCAGCGCATCGTGGGAGTTTTCGTACTGCAACTTGGCATTGGCGTGATCGAGCTCGCGGGTGCGGCTCTGCACCCGTGCTTCCAGCTGGAGGTTGGCGGCATGGATCGCTTCAGCGGCCGTGCGTCGCGACAACGCTGTGTCGATGTGCCGCGACACGAACGTCAGCAGCTCCTGGTCACGCAGGGTATAGCGCACCTGCGAGGTATAGCTTTGCACCGCCAGCACGCCTCGCACCACGTCGTCTTCGAACAATGGAATGCCCAGCCAGGAGTAGGAGCGCACAGACTCAGGGGCCACTTCGGTTTCACCGTGCGCGGACAATCGTTCAGCCTCGCCGGCGTCAATCAGGCAGGGTCGACGCTGACGGATCACGTACTCGGTCAAGCCCCGGCGCCCTCGCCGTGCCGCCGGGCGGGTCGTCTGCCGTTCATCGACATAATAGGGAAACGTCACTTCACCGGTCGCGTCGTCGAACAGGGCAATGTAGAAGTTCTGCGCGAACAGCAGTTCACCGACGATGCCATGCAAGGTCTGGAACAACTCGGCCATGTCGCCAGGCCGGCTCGACAGTTCGGCAATCTGGAACAGCGCGCTCTGCAGATGTTCGGCGCGCTCTCGGTCTGCCACTTCCTGCCTCAAGGCGTCGTTGAGTGCCGAAAGCTCCAGGGTGCGACGCATCACCGTTTCTTCCAGGTCCTCCCGGTGCAGAATCCGGTCCAGCGCCATGGCCACGTGACGGGCGACCACCAGAAACAGCGCGCGGTCTTCGGCGCTGTAGATGCGAGAAACGTCATACACCTGCATCGCCAGCATGCCAAACACCTCATCCGAGGCATTTTTCAACGGTGCGCCCATCCAGAACTCGGGACGATCACCCACGCAATAAAAACGTTTTTCGGCCTGCGCCGCGAGAATGCCGGCAGAGTCAATCAGCAACGGCTGGCCGGTGGTCAATACCTGGCCGGTCAACGACAGATGCGCAGAGTCAAGGTATTCGTAGTTCTCGGCCTCCAGGGCATCAGCGTCGATGATGTCGACGTAATACGGGTAGTCGATCTTGCCAGTGCGCGGGTTATACAGCGCGAGATAGAAATTCTCGGCGTCGATCAGGCTGGCCAAAAGCCGGTGAACCCCGACCAGAAACACTGACCGGTCACGGGTCGAACTGGCCAGATAGGTAATTTCATACAGCACACGCTGCGTGATCTGCGCACGGGCAAGGGTATTGGTCTGTAGCTCAATGCCCAGGCGCTGGGCAAGTTCAGCGAGCGCCGGTTGCGCAGCATCCTCGACTGGCGCGAGTAGCCAACCCAGCACACCTTCGCCTCTGCCGGTCGGCCAGCGGTGCACGTTGCGGGCCCGGCAAAAGCCTTCAAACTCGTCATTCGCAACGCTTGAAGGCCAATGTACCCGTGGGTCGCCCTGGCCAACCCGATGCATCTGTTCACCGGCGCGGTAAAACACCCAGGCGCTGGTATGGGCCCAGCTGCGCGCTGAGTCCAGCAATTGTCCGATCGTGTCGTCGCCGCCAATGCAGGCCATGCCGACAGTATTCGGGTTCTCTGTTGGTTGAAGTGCGGCAACTTCGCACGTACTCGATTGCCATGGGGAGCCGGTCAATGTACGAAAACTCATCAGCGCTCCCTGAGCCCAAAACTGCCGACACTCACTTACTGATTGCCAGCAATGTGCCGTAAAGCTTCCCGTTTAAAGCTTGTAGCGGTTTTTTTCAATGATTTTATGCAGTTTGGTGCCAGGGGCGACAAATTATCCGCTGCTTGTTGTCTGACGGGGCGGCGTGTGTGGCGGATTCAACCGGACGATGCAACTCACTGGATTCTGTGTAAGTGGGAGGAGCGTGGCCATTATTCGCCTTCGAGACAGGCCTTCGGCTCATTCGTCCCAATATGCGAAGAAACTGTCCTGCCAAGCCAATAACATCGAACCCGGGATACCTACTATAGGAACGGCACCTCTACCTGACAGGCAGGGGACAGTTACCTATACCGGATGCACATATTGCGCACCGCCGCACAAGCACGGACTGGACACAACAATGACAAAAATCGCCGAAATCCAAGACACCCCTTCACCAGCGTCTCCCTCGGCACCGGCCATCATCCGGTCGTCGGTGCGCCAGCATTCGATCAAGGTAGAGCTTTGCACACCCGCCATCGGCGCCGAGCTCAGCAACGTTAGCCTGGTCGACGCTGCCCAGGATCCAGAATTGATCGCGCAAATCAGGGCCCTGTGGCTCAAGCACAAAGTGTTGTTCTTTCGCGACCAGAACATCACTCCAATGGAGCAACAGCACTTCGCCGCGCAATTCAGCGAACTGGAAGCCCATCCCCTGGCGCCGAGCCATCCGGAGGCGGACAAGTTGCTGATGCTGTACCGCAATCTCGATCCGAGCAAGCCCAAGAGCTATGTCGAAAAGGCCAGCCGCGAAAACCTCTGGCATGCCGATGTCACCTACAAGAAGGCGCCGCCCCGCGGCGCGGTATTGCGCTGCGAACTGGGTCCGGAGACCGGCGGCGACACCCTGTTTTCCAACATGGTGATGGCCTACGAAAAGTTGCCCGAAAGCATCAAGCAACGGATCGATGGCTTGTATGCAAAGCACGGTGCCGAGCAGACTTTTGGCGCCCAGTTGCCACGCGAAGAACGTCACGCGATGGCCCTGAAGACCCCCGGCGCTGAACACCCGGTTGTGCTTATCCATCCTGAGACGGGTGAAAAGGTGTTGTTCGTCAACTCGGCGTTCACTACCCATTTCTCGAATTTCTTCAACTTCGAGGACGTACGTTACGGCCAGGACTTCATGCCCGAGGCTCATCATTTGATGAACTACCTGATCTCCCAAGCCGCCATTCCGGAATATCAGGTACGCCTGAAGTGGCGCACCAACACGGTTGCCATGTGGGACAACCTGCAAGTTCAGCACTACGCGGTAGCTGACTACGGCAATGCGCCGAGAAAAATGCTGCGCGCCACTCTCACGGGTACCCCGCTGACCTGACCCTGACGGTCTTCCAGGGAAGCCAGAGCACCCGACTATCCGCAATGGTCGAACGGACTTGGCTGCCGAAAATTCTCGATCCAAACAAAAAAACAACGGAGATACCTATGCTCTACGAACACGTCGACACCGCCGTCATCGATGGCGAATCCCTGCCGTGGATTCCCTTTACGCCTTATGCCGAAAACGTCCTGCTGAAGTACTACAAGCTTGACCCGATCCGTGGTGAATGGATCGTCATGATGAAGGCGCCGATCGACATGCAGCTGCCCAAGCACCACCACACGGGTACGGTGATGGTCTACACCTTCGAAGGCCAGTGGAAGTACAAGGAGCATGACTGGGTCGCCGGCCCGGGCAGCATCGTGTACGAGACGGCCGGATCGACTCACACACCGGAAGTCGTCAGTACCGGTAGTGGCGACGGCTATGTGCTCACGCTGGTTCAGGTCAATGGCGATCTCGCGTTTCTGGATGAGAACGACAACATCGTCGCACTCGAAAACTGGAAGTCCGGGCTCAAGCGTTATCTCGACTATTGCGAGCAACATGACATCGCGCCAAAAGACCTCACGGCATTCAACTGATCCGAGTTCCAGGAAAACGCCCGGCATCCCTCGATTCATGGGGGGGCCGGGACAGTAACCTGATCGCCAAAATCCAGGGGAGGAAAACAGGCTGTCCCGGTTCGCGGTTTTGACGCGGAGTCTGACAGAGGGCCCTGGCCGCCTGTCCGCTCCCCGATCAAAGACGTACGAACGGAGTGATGTCATGCATGGTTTGATGATGCACAAGCAGCTGTTGATCTCCTCGCTCATAGAGCACGCCGACCGCCATCATGGCGATACACAGATCGTGTCCCGCCGGGTGGAGGGCGATGTCCATCGCTACACCTTCCGGGACTGCCACCGTCGCGCGCGCCAGATGGCTAGCGCGCTGACCAGCCTGGGTGTCCAGCCCGCCGACCGGATCGGTACGCTGGCATGGAACGGCTATCGTCACCTGGAGTTGTACTACGGCGTGTCCGGCATGGGTGCCATCGTGCACACCATCAACCCTCGTCTGCATGAAGACCAGGTCGCTTACATCGCCAATCACGCCGAGGATCAATACATCTTCTTCGACATGACCTTCCTGCCGTTGATCAAGGTCATTGCTGGCCGCTGCAATACGGTCAAGGCGTTTATCGCCATGACCGATCACACCCACATGCCGAAAGACGTCGGCATCGACAATTTGCTTTGTTATGAAGATCTGCTTCAACAGGGATCTGCCGACTACGCCTGGCCAATTCTCGACGAGGATGCAGCCAGTACGCTCTGCTATACCTCCGGCACGACGGGAAATCCGAAAGGAGTCCTGTACAGTCATCGTTCATCGCTTCTGCATACCTATGCGGCCGCGCTGCCTGATGCCTTGAACTGTTCGGCGCGCGACGTGATCCTACCGGTTGTGCCAATGTTCCATGTCAATGCCTGGGGACTTCCGTACATCGCGTGCATGGTCGGGGCCAAGCTGGTGCTTCCCGGGCCTGCGCTGGACGGCAAATCGCTGTTCGATTTGCTCGAAGCCGAGCAGGTGACTCTGTCCGCCGGCGTACCTACGGTCTGGCAAGGCCTTCTGGGGCATCTGGAAGAAACAGGCCGGCATTTCTCCAGCATGAAGCGCACCATCATTGGTGGCGCAGCCTGTCCCACGGCGATGCTGCACAAGTTTCAGGAAGTCTACGGCGTAGCGGTATTGCACGTCTGGGGGATGACTGAACTGAGCCCGATCGGAACCATTGGCACCCTGAAGGCCAGGCACCTTGATATGTCCCCGGCAGAGCGTCATGCCGTGCAATCCAAACAAGGCCGGACAGTGTTTGGCGTCGACATGAAAATCGTTGGCGCGGATGGACTGGAATTGCCTTGGGACGGCGCGACATCGGGTGACCTGATGGTGCGTGGCCCCTGGGTGGTACGCGACTATTTCAGAAACGAAGGTGACTGTTCGCCGCTGCTCGAGCACGCAGGCCAGACCTGGTTCCCGACCGGCGATGTAGCGACCATCGATGTCGATGGCTTCATGCAGATCACCGACCGCAGCAAGGATGTGATCAAGTCGGGTGGAGAGTGGATTGGCTCCATCGACCTGGAGAACATTGCGATGAGCCATCCCTCAGTCTCTCAAGCGGCATGCATCGCCGCCAAACACGCGAAATGGGATGAACGCCCTTTGCTGATCATCGTCAGGAAAGCGCAGGCAGCCCTGACACGGGAAGAACTGCTGGCCTTTTATGAAGGCAAGATCGCGAAGTGGTGGACGCCGGATGATGTGGTCTTCGTCGACACGATTCCATTGGGCGCTACGGGCAAGGTCCTGAAGAACCGTCTGCGCGAGCAGTTCGGCGATCATCTGCTGGTCAAGGCTGTCGGCTGAGCGTAGTGGGGAAACAATTCAGCCCTGTCCATGTGCAATGGCAGGGCTGACGTTGCGGCAGACGCCGGTACCGTGCACCGATGGTATCAAGGGGCTAAGCGTGCCTCTTGCTCACACGCCCTGTCGCTGGACACCAACTGCTCGAGAAATTCCAGAAGCAATTCGTTGACCTGAGCGGGGCTTTCTTCTGCGGCGCTATGGCCCACACCGGGTAGCAGGACCTTTTTACGCAGTGCGGGTAGATAGGCGTCCATCTGGTCGTAGAGGCTACGGATTTCGACCGGTTCCAGGGAGGGGTCGGCAGCACCACCGATGAATAGGCTCGGCTGGCTTACCTTCGCGCCGTCGAGAAACGCGGTAATCTCCCAGTTCCGGTCACGACAGCGGTAGTAATTCAGGGCACCGGTAAACCCCGTGCGCGTGTACTCGGCGATGTAGTAATCAAGCGACTGCGGGCTCAACCAGGACGGAAACTCCCCCTTGGGCTCGGTAAAGGCATTGAGAATGGGTTCACCGGCTTCGACGAACAGACGCCAGCGTTCGGCACCGACGGCGCTGCCGGAGATCGAGTAATAAACGCTGCTCAAGGTCTTGCGCGGATCACTGGCCAACTCGCGATCCGGCTTGTCGAGCTGCTGGAAATACAGGTGGTGGTAGACCCTTCCTTTCGCCATGGCCTGCAGACCCACGGTTGGTTTGACCTTGCCGCGCGGCGGTACCGGTGTATTGAGCATCACCAGGCCGTGGAACAAATCCGGTCGCAGCATGGCCGCCGCCTGGGCTACCCAGGCGCCCAGGTCATGTCCAATGATTACCGCTGACGTTTCGCCCAGGGCCGCCATCAAACCCACCATGTCGCCGACGGCCTGGCTCATGTCATAGGCTTCGATGGCATCGGGTCGGTCCGATTGCCCGAAGCCCCGTTGATCCGGGACGATGACTCGATAGCCGGCCTCGGCCAATGCCACGATCTGGCGGCGCCACATGTACCAAAGGTAAGGGAAACCGTGCAGAAGGATGACGAGCGGGCCCTCTCCCTCGTCGATGTAATGCATGCGGATGCCGTTGAGTTCGGCAAAGCAATGGCTGAATACATCAGGATCGTCGGCATCCACCTGCGCCATTGCAGCGAGCGGCTGACCGATACGCATTGAAGTGCGCGTATCCATTATCTACCTCCATCTTATCAGTTGTGGGCCTGAAGGTAGCTCTGACAGGGTGCCCCGCACTAAGCTTCACAGGACACAATCTTGTGAAATTGGGACAGATCAAAAGCCAGTAGCACTGTTTCTGCCGTCGCCAGCCATGGCCCGCCGGCAGTGTCCCAATATGCTAAGAAATTATCCCGCCATGCCCATGCCACCGCGCTGGTGCTCCCTAAGATGGGACCGCGCTTCCTGCTCTGCAATGCGCCAGACCAGGTTGAAGATCGCTTGCGTTGTCAGTACTTCCACACGCGCCGTCTTCTCGCTCAATACATCTTCGATGAAAAAAGAAATGCCGCCATCGGCCGAGGGAGATCCTACTCATGCCCAAGCTTGTTCGCGCCGCCGTCTTGACCAAATACCTGGAAGTCACCCAGGACCTGGGATTCAACCCACGCGACGTCCTGGCAGTTGCCGGCCTGATAAAGGCTCAGCTGCAAGCCCCCGAATACCGCATTCCGATCGACGCCGCCGTGCGCCTGCTGGAAGATTCGGCCGCCGCCAGCGGTTGCCAGACCTTCGGCTTGAGCATGGCCGAGTCGCGCCAGCTTTCGGACCTCGGCGTGGTCAGCCTGTTGCTCAGCCAACAGCGCACCCTGCGCGAAGCCTTGCAGGTGATGGAGCGCTACCGTCATCTGATGAACGATTCCCTGGGAATTTTCGTTGAAGAGGCCGGCAGGACCGTGATCATTCGTGCAGAGATGGTTACCGAATCCCTGCTGCCCATTCGCCAGGCCACGGAGTTGGTCATTGGCGTGCTGTTTCGCCTGTGCTCGACACTGCTCGGCTCCCAGTGGCGCCCCTACAGCGTCAACTTCATGCACCAGCCACCCGACAGTCTGAACCTGCATCGGCGCCTGTTCGGCTGCAATCTGGAGTTCGGCAGCGAGTTCAACGGCATCGTTTGCTCCGACGCCAGTCTCGATATGATCAACCCCAATGCCGACCCGGCCATGGCCCGTTATGCCCAAGACTACATCGACTCTCTACAGGGTGATGAAAGCACTTCGATGCTGTTCGAGGCGCGCAAGGCCATCTACCTGTTGTTGCCCATGGGGCGCGCCACTATCGAGCAAATCGCCCTGTCACAGGGCATGAACGTGCGCACCTTTCAGCGTCGTCTGCAGGACAACGGCTGTGCCTTCAACGACCTGGTCAACGACGTGCGCCGTGACCTGGCGCTGCGTTATCTGGAAAACCCGAACCACTCGTTGAGCCGCATCGCCGACATGTTCGGTTTCTCCATGGCCAGCTCCTTTACCCGCTGGTTCATCAACCAGTTCGGCATGCCACCGGCGGCGTGGCGTAGCGCGCAGAAACAGTCTGGTCTTTGCGCAGTGAGTGCCGCCGCCCCCAAACCTTTCTGAGCCCAGGGCAACAAAAGGTTCTTTACGCAATCCCGGGAAACACAGAAACACCCACGCCGATTTGCCTGATGATGTTTGTGCGAACAAACACATCTGACAAATCGGCGTTCTTTTGCGTGGTCTGCGAATCGTTTTTCATGAAAACGAGGGCGTCTTTCCCGGTCATTTTTGTGATGTACAAAAAAAACGGCGACTGCTGGTACAGTCGCCGCGAAAGCGCGAGGTTGGAACACAATCCCTGTAGGAGCGAGCCTGCTCGCGATGGTCGTGAACGATTACGCGTAAAACCAGAT
>NZ_CATKPZ010000031.1:0-20377 GCF_949767415.1 Pseudomonas sp. IT-196MI5 | reverse complement strand
CCTCGACCGTGCGCTGGTCGGCATTCTCGATTTGTTCGGCGTCTGGTGGCTGATCAAGCGCACGCGGCTGAACACCATTGCCCAGGAGATTGAAGGATGAATCTCTCCCGCGAAGCCTTGTGGCTGATCGTCGGTTTTGCCGGTCAGATCGCCTTTACCGGGCGGTTTGTCCTGCAATGGCTGTACAGCGAGTACAAGAAACGCAGCGTGATCCCCGTGAGCTTCTGGTACCTGAGCATCGTCGGCAGCACCTTGCTGCTTGCCTATGCCATTTACCGCGAGGACCCGGTGTTCATCGCCGGCCAGGCCTTTGGCTCCATCGTCTATTTTCGCAACTTGCAGTTGATCGCCAAAAGTAAAAGCCTGAAGGAGTAGGTTATGCGCGGATCGTTATCGACCCGAAATATTACGTTGCTCGTTGCCATTGCGCTGGCGTTGCTGTTTTTCTGGGGGCTGGGCAGCGTGCCGTTCCTCAGTGTCAACGAGGCCCGCCGCGCCGTCACCGTGCGCGAAATGCGCGAGGCAGGCAGCTGGCTGCTGCCTTACATGAACGGCGACTTGTACTTGTCCAAGCCGCCGTTTTTCTATTGGGCCGGCCTGGTTTCGACGGCGGTGCTGGGCAGCTTGTCCGAGTGGAGCGTGCGCCTGCCTTCGGCACTGGCCGCCGCCTTGTGCTGTGTGGGCACCTATCTGTACGGCGTTCGGCAGGCGGGGCGGCAGGTCGGTCTGTTCGCCGTGGTGTTCCTGGCCGCGAACGGTGCCTTCAGCCTGTTTGCACGGCGCTCGGAAATCGAGATGCTGTTGACCCTGCTGTGCTTCGGCGCACTGCTGGCGGCCTGGCAGTTCATCTTCCTGCAAGGCCGGGTCTTGTGGAGCCGGCTCAGCTACGTGCTGCTGGGTTGCGCGCTGCTGACCAAAGGCCCCGTCTGCCTGTTGTGGGTGACGGCACCGATGCTGGCTTACGCCTTGATCTACCGCGATGCCCGGGCCAAGGCTTATCTGTGCGACGGTTGGGGCTGGCTGATTGCCGTGGTGCTGGGCAGTTCCTGGTACGTGGCGGTGTCTGTGAATCAGGGCTGGGGCATCTGGGCCTCGATCATCAGCGAAGACATCGTGAAGAAGATCGACGGGCAGGGCGCCGAGGCCTGGTATGCGTATCTGTTGTACCTGGCCGGAGACTTCTTCCCGTTCTGGCTGATCGCATTCGTGCAGCCGCGCAAGTTCTGGGCAATGATCCGCTCGCGCCGCGAGGCGGGCATGTTGCTGATTTGCAGTCTGCTGCCGCTGCTGGTTTTTTCCTTGTTTACTGAAAAACACGGCAAATACCTGTTGCCGGTTTATCCGTCCATGGCGTTGCTGCTGGCGATGCACTGGTCGGCGCTGCTCGAGGACCTGAAGGGGCGCTGGCGCACGGTCCTGGCCGTTGTGCCCTACATGATGCTGGCCGGGTTCGTGGTGTTCTACATGTTCGTCGAGGCGCGGGTGCTGTCGCACCGGGTTGGCGGTCTTGAGCAGGTGGCCACGCTGGCCAATGGGCAGCCGGGTCAGAAGGCTTATACCCTCGGTGAACCGGATATCCGCCTGGTCTACTACATGGGCCGGCCGGTGGCGCCGCTGACAGTGGCGCAGTTGCAGTCCGAGTCCCGTCCGGCGGGGTTGCTGTTTGTGCAAGAACCCCTCGCACCGGAACTGCAGAACCTGGCGTCATGCCAGGTCGGTGAAATCAACCCGTACCTCAAACCGCACCGTTCAGCGCTGCTGGTGCGCATGGGCGGAGACTGCCGCTGATCGGCCTCCCGGTTGAACTGCCACCGCAGCGCATCGCCCGTTCGGACTAGGCAGGGCTAACGATTCTGCCGCGTCCGGGCGGCGCCAAACTTCATGCTCAAAGGGGTGTTGCGCCACGCGCGCCCCGCCAAACGAGCAGAAGGCGCCGCGATGGAGTTTGCATTCAGCGACGAACAGGAAATGATCCGCGCATCGGCCGAGGGTTTCCTCGCCGATGTCTCGGATTCTGCCGCCGTGCGCGCGGCAATGGTCAGTGAACGGGGTTTTGACGAAGCCCTCTGGCAGCGTCTGTGCCAGGAAATGTACTGGCCAGCGATTCACATCCCCGAAACCTATGGCGGCCTCGGCCTCGGCTTTGTCGAGCTGGCAATCCTGCTGGAACAGATGGGCCGGCGCTTGCTGTGCTCGCCGTTTTTCGCCACCGCCTGCATGGCCACGCCTGCGCTGTTGCTGGCCGCCGATGATGAACAGAAGCAGCGCTGGTTGCCGTCGATCGCCGACGGCAGCGTGACCGCGACCCTGGCCTTCAGCAGTGCCAACGGCTGGTCTGCCGATGAAGTTCAAGCCACGGTGGTGAGCGAAGGCGAAGGGTTTGTACTCAACGGCACCCTCAAGCATGTGCTCGACGGCCACAGCGCGGACCTGCTGATCATTGCTGCACGGCAATCCGGATCGACCGGCGCCGCGGGCATCAGTCTGTTTGCCGTAAACGCCGTACGGGCAGGCATCGAGCGGCAAATGCTGTCGACCATGGACCAGACCCGGCGTCAGGCGCGGATTCAGCTCAAGGACCTGTACCTGGAAGCCGACGCGCTGCTGGGTGAGTTCGGTCATGGCTGGATGCACCTGGAGAAGGTTCTGCAACTGGCCTGCATCGGCCTGGCCGCCGAGCAAACCGGTGGCGCACAGCAAGTGCTCGACCTCAGCGTGGCCTACATGCAGGAGCGCCAACAGTTCGGTCGCCCCATCGCCAGTTTCCAGGCCCTCAAACATCGCGCCGCCGACATGATGCTGCAAGTCGAATGCGCGCGTTCGGCCAGTTACTACGCCGCGTGCGTGGCCCAGGAAGTCCTCGATCCCCAGGGTGATCCGCAGGTCGCGGCCGAACTGCCGTTGGCGGCGGCGCTGGCCAAGGCGCAGTGCTCGGAAACCTATTTCCATTGCGCGTGCGAATCGATCCAGTTGCATGGCGGTGTCGGTTTCACCTGGGAATACGACCCGCACCTCTACTTCAAGCGCGCCCGCGCCAGCGAGAGTTTCCTCGGGCTACCGGCCTGGCATCGCGAGCGGATTGCCGCGGTCATTCTTGGAGAGCAGCCATGAAAATCAGTTTCAGCGAACAGGACGAACACTTCCGTCGGGAAGTGGCCGACTGGATGCGCGCCAACCTCTGCGGCGAATTCGAAGCTCTGCGTTTTCGCGGCGGTCCGGGCGATGAGCACATGTTTCCCGAAGAGCGCAAAGCCTGGGAGCGCAAACTCGCCGAAGGTGGCTGGACCTGCGTCGGCTGGGCGCCGGAGCACGGTGGGCGCGGCCTGTCGATCACCCAGCAGGTGATCTTCAACGAAGAGTACGCCCGCGCTGGCGGCCCCGGCCGCATGGGCCATATCGGAGAAGGCCTGGCCGGGCCGACCATTGCCGCGTTCGGCACGGTCGAACAGCAACAGCGCTTTTTGCCGGGGATCGTCAGCGGCACGTCGTTCTGGTGCCAGGGGTATTCAGAGCCGGGGGCCGGTTCCGACCTGGCCAACGTCAAGACCCGCGCCGCGCTGGATGAAGCCACCGGCAGCTGGATCATCAATGGCCAGAAAGTCTGGACGTCTCTGGCCCACGAGTCGGATTGGTGTTTTGTCATCGCCCGCACCGAACCGGGCAGTGTCGGCCATCGCGGTCTGTCATTCCTGCTGGTGCCGATGGCCCAGACGGAAATCACCGTACGGCCCATCGAACAACTGACCGGCACCTCGGAATTCAATGAAGTGTTCTTCGACGATGCCCGCACCGATGCCAGCAACATCATCGGAGCTCCGGGTGAAGGCTGGAAGATCGCCATGGCGCTGCTGGGTTTCGAGCGGGGCGTCTCGACCCTTGGCCAGCAGATGCAGTTCCAGAACGAACTCAACGAAATCATCGCCATCGCCAAGGCCAATGGCGCCGACCGCGACCCGATCCTGCGCCAGCGTCTGGCCGAAGCCTGGAGCGGGTTGCGGATCATGCGCTACAACTCGCTGCGCATGCTCTCGGGTAGCCAGGACGGTTCGCTGCGCAAGGAGGCGACCATCTACAAGCTGTTCTGGTCGACCTGGCACGCCAGCCTCGGCAAGTTGGCGATGGACGTCCTCGGCGCCGAGGCGGAATTGCTCGAAGCCGCGCCTTACCAACTGACCCGTTTGCAGTCGCTGTACCTGTTCAGCCGCGCCGATACCCTCTACGGCGGCAGCAACGAAATCCAGCGCAACATCATCGCCGAGCGTGCCTTGGGCATGCCCAAAGAGCCGCGTCCGCGCGCCTGAAAGGAGAGAGTTCATGTCTGTACCTCAATATGTTGAAGGTCGCGGCCTGCTGCGCGGCAAGTCGGTGCTGATCACCGCGGCGGCAGGCGCCGGGATCGGTTTTTCCGCCGCCGTGCGCGCTGCCGAAGAAGGCTGCCGTGCGTTGATGATCAGCGATATCCATGAAGGCCGGTTGGCCGAGGCGGTGCTGAAGATCCGCGAAATCACCGGGTTGCAACAGGTCTTCGGCCAGGTCTGCAACGTCGCCGACGAAGGCCAGGTGCAGCAGTTGATCGCCTGCGCCGAACGTGACCTGCAAGGCGTCGATGTGCTGATCAACAACGCAGGCCTCGGCGGCTCGCGGTT
Organism: Pseudomonas sp. IT-196MI5; assembly: GCF_949767415.1. Classification (NCBI taxonomy): domain Bacteria; kingdom Pseudomonadati; phylum Pseudomonadota; class Gammaproteobacteria; order Pseudomonadales; family Pseudomonadaceae; genus Pseudomonas; species Pseudomonas sp. IT-196MI5. The sequence goes on along the minus strand of NZ_CATKPZ010000031.1, from coordinate 15,731 downwards.
GCTGGTGGACATGGCTGATGAAGAGTGGAATCGGGTCATCGATGTGACGCTCACCGGCACCATGCGCATGACCCGCGCCATGCTGCCGAAAATGATGGAACGGCGTGCCGGGGTGATCGTCAACAACGCCTCGGTGCTGGGCTGGCGCGCGCAGAAAGAACAGGCGCACTACGCCGCCGCCAAGGCCGGGGTCATGGCGCTGACCCGCTGCGCAGCGGTCGAGGCGGCCGACTACGGCATCCGCATCAACGCGGTCAGCCCGAGCATTGCCCTGCACGATTTCCTGCGCAAATCCGCGCCCCAGGCAGTGCTCGATCAACTGGCCGCCAACGAAGCGTTCGGCCGCGCCGCCGAAGTCTGGGAAGTGGCTAACGTGATGATGTTCCTGGCCAGTGACTACAGCTCCTACATGACCGGCGAAGTGTTGTCGGTGTCCAGCCAGAGGGCGTGACCATGCCACGTATTTTCGAGACACCCATGGCCTTGTTTGACGCCGTGGGTGAATCACTCGGCGTCAGCGACTGGCTGCTGCTGGAGCAGAATCGGATCAATCTGTTTGCCGACGCCACCGGCGATCACCAGTGGATTCACGTCGATCCGGTCAAGGCCGCCAGCGGCCCGTTTGGCGTCTGCATTGCCCATGGCTACCTGAGCCTGTCGCTGGTCAATCTGTTTCTGCCGCAGATCGTCGAGGTCCGTGGCCTGGCCATGGGCGTCAATTACGGCTGCGAGCGGGTGCGCTTCCCCGCGGTGGTGCGCGTCGGTTCGCGGGTTCGCGGCAGCGCGCAACTGACCGCGGTTGAGGAAGTGAAGGGCGGCGTGCAGGCGACCATTCGCGTCAGCGTCGAAATCGACGGCGAGGAGCGTCCCGGCTGCGTGGTCGACACCATCAGCCGTTACTACCCCGCCTAAGTCTGTCAGCAGAATTTTCGAGGAATTGAGCATGAAAGAAGCCGTCATCGTTTCGACCGCCCGTACTCCGATCGGCAAGGCTTTTCGCGGAGCCTTCAACGACACCGAAGCCCCGCAACTGGGCGGCCATGTGGTGCGCGAAGCTGTGCGCCGTGCAGGCATCGAGCCGGGTGAAGTGGACGACGTGATCATCGGCGCCGCGGCGCAGCAGGGCACCCAGTCGTACAATCTGGGGCGCTTGTGCGCGATTGCCGGTGGCCTGCCGACTTCCGTCGCCGGGATGGCCGTCGAGCGCCAGTGCTCGTCGGGCCTGATGAGCATCGCCATGGCCGCCAAGGGCATCATGTGCGACGAAATCGACATCGCCGTGGCCGGTGGCCTGGAGTCGATTTCCCTGGTGCAGAACAAACACAAGAACCTCTATCGTAATCAGTCGGGTTCGGTGATCGAACTGGACCCGCACGCCTATATCCCGATGATCGAAACCGCCGAGATCGTCTCCGCGCGCTACGGCATCTCCCGCGACGAGCAGGACGAATACAGTTACCAGAGTCAGCTGCGTACCGCACAGGCCCAGAGTGTCGGGCGCTTCGACCGCGAACTGGCGCCGCTGACCAGCCGCCAGATGATCGTCGACAAGGCCTCGGGCGAAACCCGCCATGAGTCCGTTACCTTGCTGCGCGACGAGTGCAACCGCATCGACACCAGCCTCCAGAGCCTGAAAGCGCTGGAGCCGGTATGGCCGGGCGGCCAATGGAGCGACAAGGGGCGTTTCATCACCGCCGGCAATGCCTCGCAGCTGTCCGACGGTGCGTCGGCCTCGGTGTTGATGAGCGCGAAAATGGCCGAGAAACGTGGCCTGGAACCGCTGGGGATCTATCGCGGCATGGCGGTCGCCGGTTGCAACTCCGACGAGATGGGCATTGGCCCGGTGTACGCCATTCCCAAGCTGCTCAAGCGCCACGGCCTGACCATGGACCACATCGGCCTCTGGGAGTTGAACGAAGCGTTCGCCTGTCAGGTGCTGTACTGTCGCGACACCCTGGGCATTGCGGCCGAGCGCCTGAACGTTAACGGCGGGGCGATTTCCATTGGTCATCCGTTCGGCATGTCCGGGGCGCGGATGGTCGGCCACGCGTTGATCGAAGGCCAGCGTCGCGGCTTGCGTTATGTGGTGGTGAGCATGTGCATCGGTGGCGGCATGGGCGCTGCCGCCCTGTTCGAGGTGGTCTGAATGATCAGTGCTCAACATATCCAGGCGACCATGGCGCGTTATGTGGAGCTGGTGGATGCCGGCGACATCGACGGCATCCTCGCGCTCTACGCCAAAGACGCCACCATTGAAGACCCGGTCGGCCAGGCGCCGTTGCAGGGCATCGACGCCATCGCGCGCTTTTACCGTGAAGGACTGGGGGCGATGAAAGTCTCTGCGACCCGGACCGGACCTGTGCGCGCGACACTCAACGGTTGCGGCGCCATGCCGTTCCGGGTCGACATGGAGTGGGGCGGGCAACCGTGCTCGCTGCATGTGATCGACGTGATGGAGTTCGACGCCGACGGCAAGATCCGCTCGATGAAAGCCTTCTGGAGTGAGGCCAATGTGACGGCGCGAGGTGCAGCATGAACCTGGAGCAGCGGATCGCCCGCCTGGAAGCGCTGGAGGACATCCGCCAGCTCAAACATCGCTACCTCAACGCCTGCGACCTCAAGCAGGTCGAGGTGATTGCCGACTGCTTTGCCGAAGGTGAAGTGCTGATTGATTACGGTCCGTTGGGGATCTTTCGTGAGCGCGACAGTTTTGTCGCGCTGTACCGCGAACTGGCCTGTCATGAGCGGGTGATCGACCTGCACCACGGCGCCAACCCGGAAATCGAGGTGCTGAACGAGGATCAGGCTCAGGGCCGTTGGGCCCTGTGGTATTTCAACCTCGATGGCGAGAGTGGGGCGACGCGGCAGTTGGGTGGTTTCTATCAGGACCGTTACCAGCGTATCGCTGGACAATGGAAAATCGTTGCCACCCGTTTTACCGCTCACTCGGAAGTGGCGCGTTCCTGAAGGCCGCTCACTCCTGAGGTGGCCCCTGTGGGAGCGAGCCTGCTCGCGATGGCGGCGTGTCAGGCGATATGGATGTTGAATGTGCCGGCCCCATCGCGAGCAAGCTCGCTCCCACAGGGAGATCGGGTTGTACGCTAATGCCAGGCTCACCACAAAAACTGTGGGAGCGAGCTTGCTCGCGATGGCGGCATGTCAGGCAACATTGATGTTGGATGTGCTGACAGCCATATCCGGATTCTGCGTCCGGCCGGTTTCGTAGTAGGCCTTGAGGTTCTCGGCAATCTGCCGCACGACCTTGTTGAAGGCTTTGGCCAGCAACCTTTCAAACAGCCTGCCACCGCGCAGGCTGTAACGCATTTGCAAGGTGATGCGTGTCACATTCCCCTCCGGTTGCAAGGCATAACTGAAACTCGCCTCGCGAAACGGAAAGGGCGAGTCATTGTCGCCCTTGTGCAACCGCAGCACGAAACGGGTGCCTTCCTGCCACTGCACCACGCTTTCATCCAGGTACTGACCGCCCTTGCGCAACACCCGGCGACTGGCGCCGACACCTTGCGTTGCACCGGGATGAAACTGGCAACCGGTCAGGCCCGGCACATAGTGCGGGGCGAGGCTCAGGTCGCGCAGTTTGGCCCACGCGGCTTGTGGTGGGAGATCGAGCAAAACACTGTGGCTGGCCATTGCGGGCATGTCGCAATTCCTCTTGTTATTTGACTGCTTGAAAGATCGCAGCCTCGTTTCACTCGACAGCTCCTACAGAGATTGAGGTTCAACCGTAGGAGGCGCCGAAGGCTGCGATCTCTTCAGGATTGGGCCGCGTCGAGAAACGCCGGGCGTTCACCTGCGCCATGCACCGCGATGTCCGCGCCGCTGACGTAACGGGCCAATGTCGAGGCCAGGTACAGACAGGTATCGCCAATGTCCTCCGGGGTTGCCAGGCGTTGCAGCGGAATGGTCGCCGCCACCCGGGCAATGCCCGCGTCGTCACCATAATGCATGGCCGCCTGCTCGGTGAGGATCAGCCCGGCGGTCACGGCGTTGACCCGCACCTTCGGCGCCCATTCCACTGCCAGCGAGGTGGTCAGGTTCAGCAGACCGGCCTTGGCCGCGCCATAAGCGGCGGTGCCGGGAGAAGGGCGGGTGGCGCTGACGCTGCAGATGTTGATGATCGCACCGCCGCCGGCCTGCACTTGCATCACCTGATTGGCTTGCTGGCACAGGTTCAGTGGGGCAATCAGATTCAGGCGGATGATCGCTTCGCTGAAACGCGGCGAGGCCGTAGCGGCATCGGCGTTTGGCGAACCGCCGGCATTGTTGACCAGCACGTCGAGGCGGCCGAAGCGCTCGACGATTTGTGTGACCAAGCGCCCGGACTGCTCGACATCGCGCAGGTCGCAGGGCATGAACAGCGCCTCGCACCCGGCGCTGGACGGCAGGGTTGGCGGTGCTTCACGACCGCAAATCACCACCTCGGCGCCGCAGTCGAGGAAGCGCTGAGTGATACCGCGACCCACGCCTTTGCCACCGCCGGTGACCAGTACCACTTTGCCGCGAAAGTCCATCGGATCAAGCATGGGAATTCTCTTTCTGTCGCTCGGGAATGTCGTCGATGCTAGGTCGACCGTCTTTGCAGGCCAACGTCCGATAAGACTAGAGACTGTGGGAGCGAGCCTGCTCGCGATGGACGTCAACGATAACGCGTAAAACCTGATGCCCCGCGCTGTCCTGGCCGACTTCGCGAGCAAGCTCGCTCCTACAGGTGGGGGGCGTAGTCTTGTCGGACGATGTTGCGCACCCGCCCCCTCGGAATAATCCGGCTACAACAACAGGCCGGGAGGACACCTTATGGGCGCTTCAGCGCAAGGGCACTTCGTTACGCTGCCGGATGGTTTGCAGCTGCGCTATGTGGATATAAGCGGGAAAGATGGCGGCAACGGCGACCCCGTGATTTTCATTCACGGCAGCGGGCCGGGCGCCAGCGGTCACAGCAACTTCAAGCAGAACTACCCGGTGTTTGCCGAGGCAGGTTACCGGGTGATCGTTCCCGACCTGCCGGGCTACGGCGCTTCGGACAAACCCGACACCCTCTACACCCTGGACTTCTTTGTCGCAGCGCTAAGCGGTTTGCTCGACGCCCTCGACATCCAGCGTTGCGTGCTGGTCGGCAACTCCCTGGGCGGCGCGATCGCGATCAAACTGGCCCTCGACCAACCGCAGCGTGTCAGCCGTCTGGTGCTGATGGCGCCCGGTGGCCTGATGGAAAAGGAACAGTATTACCTGCAAATGGAAGGCATCCAGAAAATGGGTGCGGCTTTCGCCAAAGGTGAGCTGAACGATGCGGCGGGCATGCGTCGTTTGCTGGCGTTGCAACTGTTCGACGAGACCCTGATCAGCGACGAAACGGTCAACGAGCGCGTGGCGGTGGTGCAACAGCAACCGGTGTGCGTGCTGTCGACCATGCAGGTGCCGAATATGACCGCGCGCCTTTGCGAGTTGCAGTGCCCGATCCTCGGTTTCTGGGGCATGAACGACAAGTTCTGCCCATCCTCCGGTGCCCAGACCATGCTTGAGCACTGCACCAACATCCGCTTCGTGATGCTCAGCGAGTGTGGGCATTGGGTCCAGGTCGAGCACCGTGACTTTTTCAACCGCCAGTGCCTGGCGTTTTTGCAGGAGGCCCGTGGATGAGCGTGCAATTGCGCCGTGAGTTCGGCGAAGAGCTTTATCAGGCACTGCTCAGCGGCTCCACACTGGCACCGCTGACCGAGCGTTGGCCGTCGATCAGCATCGAAGACGCCTATCACATTTCCCTGTACGCCATTGAGCGCCGGGTAGCGGCCGGTGACCAGATCGTCGGCAAGAAAATCGGCGTCACCTCAGCGGCGGTGCAGCAGATGCTCAACGTGCATCAGCCGGATTTCGGCTTCATCACCCGGCAGATGGCGTTCGATGACGATGCGCGGATTTCCCTGTCCGCCAACAAGCTGATCCAGCCCCGTGCCGAGGGCGAGATCGCCTTCAAGCTCAAGCGCGATCTGGTCGGCCCCGGCATCACCGAAGCCGACGTGCTGGATGCTACCGAATACGTGATGCCGTGCTTTGAGATCGTCGACTCGCGGATTCACGACTGGCGCATCCGCATCCAGGACACGGTCGCTGACAACGCCTCCTGCGGCGTGTTCGTGCTGGGCGACAGCAAAGTCGACCCCCGCGAGCTGGACCTGCCCAACTTGCGCATGCGCGTGTTCAAGAATGGCGAGCCCTTGAGCGAAGGCCTGGGTTCGGCGGTGCAGGGCAACCCTCTGACCGCCGTGGCCTGGCTGGCCAACACCCTGGGCGCCTTCGGCATTCCGTTCAAGGCCGGGGAAATCATCCTGTCCGGCTCCCTGGTGCCGCTGGAACCGGCCCGTGCCGGCGACCGTTTTGAACTGACCATCGATGGCCTGGGCAGTGCCCGGGTGTCTTTCTGCGCCTGACTTTTGGAGTTTGACCCAATGAGCAAAAAACTCAGAGCGGCCATTATCGGCCCGGGCAATATCGGCACCGATCTGCTGATGAAAATGTGCCGATCGCAATGGATCGAGCCGGTGTGGATGGTGGGTGTCGACCCCGAATCCGAAGGCCTGAAACGTGCTCGGGAAATGGGCATCAGGACCACCGCCGGCGGTGTCGACGGCTTGCTGCCGCACGTGCTCGACGATGACATTCGTATCGCCTTCGATGCCACCTCGGCCTATGTGCACGCGGAAAACAGCCGCAAGCTGAACGAGCTGGGGGTGATCATGATCGACCTCACGCCGGCGGCCATCGGCCCGTTCTGCGTGCCGCCGGTCAACCTCAAGGAGCACGCGTCGAGCCTGGCGATGAACGTGAACATGGTCACCTGCGGTGGTCAGGCGACTATCCCGATGGTGGCGGCGGTGTCGCGGGTGCAGCCGGTGAGCTACGGCGAAATCGTCGCGACGGTTTCCTCCGGTTCGGTCGGCCCGGGCACGCGGCAGAACATCGACGAGTTCACCCGCACCACCGCCGGTGCGGTGGAGAAGATCGGCGGCGCCCGACGCGGTAAGGCGATCATCGTGATCAACCCGGCCGAGCCGCCGCTGATGATGCGCGACACCATTCACTGCCTGACCGATGACGAGCCGAACCAGGACGCGATCCGCACCTCGGTGTTGGAGATGGTCCGCGAAGTGCAGCGCTATGTGCCCGGCTACAAGCTGATCAACGGGCCGGTGTTCGACGGGCGCAAGGTGTCGATTTTCATCGAGGTCGAAGGCCTTGGCGATTTCCTGCCCAAGTCAGCCGGCAACCTCGACATCATGACCGCCGCCGGTTTGCGCACGGCCGAGATGTTCGCCGAAGAAGCCCACAAGGGCACCCTGCAATTGCCTGCCCGTTGAGTGGAGAATCGCTATGAATTTGCAAGGTAAGCGCGTGCGGCTGCACGACATGAGTCTGCGCGACGGCATGCACGCCAAACAGCATCAAATCAGTATCGAACAAATGGTCTCGGTGGCCACCGGGCTCGATGCCGCGGGTGTGCCGCTGATCGAAATCACCCACGGCGATGGCCTGGGCGGTGCGTCGCTGAACTACGGTTTCCCTGCCCACAGCGACGAGGAATATTTCGCCGCAGTGATCCCGCAAATGAAACAGGCCAAGGTCTCGGCCCTGTTGTTGCCGGGAATCGGTACCCTCGATCACCTGAAAATGGCCCACGAACACGGTGTCTCGACCATTCGTGTGGCGACCCACTGCACCGAGGCGGACGTGTCCGGCCAGCACATCGGCATGTCGGCGAAGATGGGCCTGGATACCGTCGGCTTCCTGATGATGGCGCACATGGTCAGCCCGGAAAAATTGCTGGAGCAGGCGCGTTTGATGCAAAGCTTCGGCGCCAACTGCATCTACTGCACCGACTCGGCCGGCTACATGCTGCCCGATGAAGTGACGCAGAAGATCGGTGCCTTGCGTGCCGGCCTGAATGCCGGGACCGAAGTCGGTTTCCACGGCCACCACAACATGGGCATGGCCATCGCCAACTCCCTGGCCGCGATCGAGGCCGGTGCTGCGCGGATCGACGGATCGGTTGCAGGTCTTGGCGCGGGGGCGGGCAACACGCCGCTGGAAGTGTTCGTTGCGGTGCTGGAGCGCATGGGCGTCAACAGTGGAATCGATCTGTACAAGATCATGGACGTGGCCGAAGACCTGGTGGTGCCGATGATGGACCAGCCGATCCGCCTCGACCGTGATGCGTTGACGCTGGGTTATGCCGGGGTCTACAGCTCGTTCCTGTTGTTCGCCAAGCGTGCTGAACAGAAGTACGGCATCGCTGCTCGCGAGCTGTTGGTGGAGCTGGGTCGACGCGGAACCGTGGGTGGTCAGGAAGACATGATCGAAGACCTGGCGCTGACCTTGTCGCGGGCACGGGGCGTGTTGCCGACCTGATTGTCGAGGGAGCAAAAAAACCACCGGATTCGGTGGTTTTTTTATGTCTGGTATATCCGCGCTCAGGGCAGCAAGTTGCGCACCAGCGGCGGATAGCAATTGATCGCCGCGCTCGAACAGCTGAAGTAGGCGGTGGTCGGTCGGTAGGCTTCGTTCTTGAACAGTTGGCACAGACTGGTGGAAGCACCCGCACAGAGGATGATGAACAGAGCACAAGTCGTTTTGCGCATGATGAGTCTCGACACGGTTTTATTGTTGTAGAGACAGGTTATGGCGATGGTTTGCCAGTGGCTTCGTCCGAATGGACTACTCGGTAAATTAGAACCTGCGCAAAACCTGTGGGCGCGAGCTTGCTCCGGGCGGCGTTCCGACGATGACGGAGTGTCAGGCGATGTGGATGCTGGATGTGCCGGCCTCATCGCGAGCAGGCTCGCTCCCACAGTGATTTGGGGTGGCCGCAGATTTTGCATACAGCCACCATCCTCTGTAGGAGCTGTCGAGTGCGACGAAGCTGCGATCTTTTGATTTTCAAGAGCAAGGTCAAGAGATCGCAGCCTGCGGCAGCGCCTACAAAAAGTTGTGCATCAGCCACGGCGTGCTATGGCGCCCATGGCCATGAACAACGCAGCGATGGCGCGGGCTTCGTGGAGTTCGCCGCGGGCCACCAGTTCGGGGATCTGTGCCAGGGGCACTCGCAGGCATTCCAGGGGCTCGGGTTCGTCGCCGACCAATTGGCAAGGGCTCAGTTGTTCGGCCAGTACCACCCGGTAGCGGTGGCACAGGTGTCCCGGTGCCAGGGTCAGCTCGCCGAGTTCGGTGAGGCAGGAGGCACGCATGCCGACTTCTTCGCTCAGCTCGCGCTGCGCCGCCTGCAAATAGTCCTCATCGGGCTCGGCGCCACCCTTGGGCAGGCCGAGAATGGTTTTTTCCACGCCGACCGCGTATTCGCGCACCAGCAATACATGCTGCGGATCAGGCATCGCTACCAGCATCACCGAGCGATAACCGGTGCCGCGCAGGCGTTCGTAGACCCGCTGCTGGCCATTGCTGAATTGCAGGTGCAGGGCTTCGATCTGAAAGTGGCCGCTTTGCGCCAGCAGTTCAGTCTTGAGGATGGTTGGGCAGTTGCGCATGGGGCAGTCCCCTGTTTGGGATAAAGACACTGTGCGCTGTACATCGGGGGCCGCCATCGTCCGAGCGGACGAGGGCGGCAATGACGGCTAGCCGAGGGTCGCCACGCTGCGCAGGATCAGGCGCACCAGCATGGTCTGGCGGGTCACGCCGGTCTTGGAGAAGGTCGAGCGCAAGTGTGCCCGCGAGGTGTTGCGGCTGATGCCCAGTTCTTCCGAGGCTTCGTCGAGGGTCAGGCCGTTGGCCAGTAACATGGCAAGCTGGGTTTCCGCCGGGGTGAAGTCGAACAGGGCGCGAACGATCTCCTGCGGCGCAGTGGACTGTTGCTCCGGATCGCTGATGAAAATCACCACGGTCGGGCATTGCTTGCCCTCGCTCCAGTCGGTCAATGGCACCGAGCGCACGATGATCCCCAGGTCTGCCTTACCGGACGGCCGCTGCACGCGCAGGGCTTCGACCACCGACGGGTTACTGCTTTTTTGCGACAGCAGCGACTGCTTGACCAGTCGCCGGAATTCCTGGGTGTCCCGGGTCGTACCGACCTGCAGGCCATCGTTGACCAGTTTGATGCCGTCCTTTTCCTGGATCAGCCGGTCGGCGACCTGGTTGGTCTGCAGCACCTTGCCGGACTCGTCGAGGATGATCGTGCCGACCGCCATCTGGTTCACCGCGCCGGCATACAGGTTGCGCTCGGCTTCGATGCGGTTGAGTTGCATGTGGATCTTGATCGAACGTTCCAGGTGCGCAATGAAATGCGTGAGCATGGCCTTTTCTTCATTGCCGAAAGGCTTGTCGTCACGCCCGCGACTGATGCGAATGCGGCACTGGGCGCCGTCGACGGTGTTGATGTCGGCACCGAGGATGTGGAACACGTCCACCGGTTCGAGGAAATTCTTGTAGAACTCGCAATTCTGCCAGTCGTCGTTGGAGACGAACTCGGCGAGGGTCACCACCTGGCGGTTGGGCAGGTCGACAAACGGATCAAGGCTGAAAAAATGTTTGTTGTACGACGCGGTTGCCTCGGTCGAGGTGCCGGTGGTGTTGACCATCAAGCCGTCCACGTGGGCGCTGGGCGGACGCAGGATGAAAGTCACGTACTTGCTGTTCAGATGCACATTGAGCTGATTGAGAAAAGTAGCCCAGGGAATGTTTTCCAGCGGACCCTGATAGAGGTTGCCGAGCAAATCACTGAACGTATCGAGACTGAGGCTCTGCTGCATGGGGAACAACCGTTTTTATTATTAGCGTTGGCGGTGGCCGAGAATAAGCGCCGGTATCGACTCCTTGCAACGCTCGGGCTCAGGGCCTGACCGGCGGCTGCCGCTCAGGCCCATGGCGGGCGAAAGGTCGCTTTCGTCAGACCCGTTCGCCGGTGCGCACGACAAACTTCTTGTGTTCGGCAACGTCCGCCGACAGCGCCGCGACGTCGGTGTAGAACTGCTCGTACCAACGGCGCAACTGATAGACCGGACCGTCGCCGTCACACAGCAGCGGGTTGTCGACGCGGGTCTTGCTGTGCCAGATGGCCACGTCTTCGTAGAAGGCTGCCTGCGCCTGCGCCACGTAGGCCTTGGCCATCGCCTGGTTCTGTTCTTCGCTGAGCCCCGGGATCTTTTTCACCAGCACGCCGTAGCGCAGGGTGAAGCTGTCCAGGTCGATCGGCACATGGCAGTTGAGCAGGATCGAGTGGATCGGCTGGCCGTTCATGGCACCGTTCATTTCGGTGATCTGATAGGCCGGGCCGAAATAGGTGGCTTCGGTGGTCAACACGCTGTCGCCGGACAGGCGCTCGCTGCGGGCGCGCATGATCTGGGTGGCCAGGTGGCCCTGGAAAATGTTGATGAACTCTTCGACCGGCGCGCCGTGCACGGTGCCGAAGTGCGCCATGTCGGCGATGTTGTCGATCAGTTCGCGGCAGTTGGTACCAATCTGCAATTCGGCGACTTCCCACGCCGCCCATTCGTCGCTGTAGCAGGCGTCGATGCGCGGAATGCGTTGTTCCGGCAGCGGCGGGTTGCCTTCGGGGTCATTCCAGACGAACAGCAGCTGGTTCTCTTCCATGATCGGCCAGCTTTTGATCCTGGCCCGTGGCGGGATGCGCTTGGCATAAGGGATGTCATCGCACACGCCATCGGCGCCCCAGCGCCAGGCGTGGAACGGGCAGCGGATCGAGTTGCCTTCGACGCAACCGGTGCTGAGGTCGGCGCCCATGTGCGGGCAATAGCCATCGAGGATGTGCAGGTCGCCGTCTTCACCCTGGAACGCCACCAGGCGGGTGCCGAACACCTCCAGGCGATGGGCCTTGCCGTCGCGGTATTGCGCGGCCAGGCCCAGGCAATGCCAGCCGCGGGCGTAACGGTCTTCCAGCAGTCTGGCTTCGATGCGGTGCAGGGTACTCATCTTGTTATTCTCCCAAGGGATCACGGGTTTGGCGCATGTAACGGATTCTGCCGGCCCTGTAAAAGCGGGCATCGTCTGAATGGACGATGGCTGCTTCAAGCAGGCCCGCTCTACTGGCGCCATTGGACCCATGGCAGGAGTTGGCGATGAATAATGAACAAGGGCCGGTAGCGGTGATTACCGGGGCCGCCAGTGGTATTGGCCGTGGCCTGGCCGAACACGCGGCGACGCTGGGCATGCGCCTGGTGCTGGCGGATCGGGATGCAGCGGGCCTGCAAGCCCTGTGCGACGAGTTGCAGGCCTGCGGTGTGCAAGCGATTGCCTGCGTCACCGATGTCGGTGATATCAGGCAGGTCGAGCGCTTGCGTGACCAGGCTGTCGAGCACTTTGGCGGGGTCGACTTGCTGTTCAACAACGCAGGAGTGATGCAAACCGGCTTCAGCTGGGAAATCACCGAGGCGCAATGGCAGCGCATACTGAACGTCAACCTCAACGGCGTGATCAACGGTATTCGCAGCTTTGTGCCGCTGCTGCTCAGTCAAGGCCGGGCAGCCCATGTGATCAACACGGCATCCCTTGCCGGGCTGGTCAGCAGTCCGTTGATGGCACCGTACAACGTGACCAAGCAGGCCGTGGTCGCGCTCTCGGAAACCTTGCATTACGAACTCGCCATGCAGGGTGCACCGGTGTCGGTTTCAGTGCTGTGCCCGGGGCCGGTGGCCAGCGAAATCATGGCGTCGAATCAGGTGGCGGGCACTGCCGGATCCGACTTCAGTCAACTGCTCGACAGCACCGTTCGCCAGGGTATGACCCCGGCGGAACTGGCCGCGCAAGTGTTCGACGCCGTCGTGCAAAAGCGTTTCTGGATCCTGCCCCACAAGGGTTTCAAACCGGCCCTTGAACGCCGTCTGCAAAGCATCCTGGGAGAAACCAATCCGCAGTTTCAAATGACTGACGTAGAGGACGATGCCCATGCCGCTCGATAAGCAGATCGCTGGAGTACTCCAGCAGTTTCGCGACATCCCGGAGCCCGATTTCAGTCAGGTCGATGCCGCACAGTACCGACAGTTCTCCGACAGCCTGCTGCCGGCCATCCCCGGCGATCCGATGAGTGAGGTGCGCGACCTGCGGGTGGCCGGCGCGGACGGTGAACTGGATGCACGGCTGTACCGGCCATCGGAAGAGCCCAACCTGCCGTTGCTGGTGTTTTTCCATGGCGGCGGATTCGTCATGGGCAATCTCGATACCCACGACAATCTCTGTCGTTCGCTGGCCCGTCAGACCGAGGCAGTGGTGGTGTCGGTCGCCTACCGATTGGCGCCGGAAAGCAAGTTCCCGGCTGCACCGCTCGATTGTTATGCGGCCACCTGCTGGCTGGTCGAGCACGCGGCTGAACTGCGCGTCGATGGCAGCCGGCTGGCCGTGGCCGGGGACAGTGCCGGGGGCAATCTGGCGCTGGCGGTCAGTCAGTTGGCGACACGACGCCAGGGGCCGAAGATCAGCTATCAGTGCCTGTTTTACCCGGTCACTGATGCAGGTTGCGACTCTCAGTCCTTCGAAGTCTTTGCCGAAAGCTATCTGCTTTCCGCCGGGATGATGCGCTGGTTCTGGCAGCAGTATCTGCAAGACATCGGGCAGGCGGATGATCCTTTAGCCTCGCCACTGCGCGCCGAGAGCCTGGCGGGGTTGCCGCCAACCACCCTGATTACCGCCGAATTCGACCCGTTGCGTGATGAAGGCGAGGCAATGGCCGAGTGCCTGCGCGAGGCCGGTGTGCCTGTGCGGGTACAGCGTTGTGACGGCATGATCCATGGTTTTATCAGCATGGCGCCCTTTGTCGAAGGGGCGGCACATGCCTTGTCCGATGCGGCGGCCGACCTGCGCGGGGCACTCCAGTGAACGGCCTGGCTTTCAACACGGTGCCGCAACTGATCGAGGCCATTGGTGCCGGTCAGATGGTGGTGATCACCGACGACGAACACAACGGCGAAGGCTCGTTGCTGATGGCCGCCGAACAGGCCGACGCTGAAGCCGTCACCTTCATGGCGGTGCAGGCGCGCGGGCTGATTTGCCTGGCTCTGACCGAGCAGCGCTGCCGCGCGTTGGGCCTGGACCTGATGGTGCCCAACTCCCGGGCGCAACATGGCGTGGGTTTTACCCGCTCGATCGAAGCCGCCACCGGGGTGTCCACGGGTATCTCGGCGGCGGACCGGGCGCGATCGATCCAGGTGGCGGTCGACCCGGCCAGCGTTCCGGCGGACCTGGTGCAACCGGGGCATATCTTCCCGGTGCAAGCCTTGCCCGGTGGCGTGATGCAGCGGACCGGTCATGTCGAGGCCGCTTGCGACCTGACGCGACTGGCGGGGCTGCAGCCGGCGGCAACCCTGGTGGGCATTCTCAACGAGGACGGCGAACTGGCCCGTGGTGCCGAGTTGCATGAGTTCGCCCAACGGCATGACTTGCGGATCGGCACTATTGCCGACCTGATTCACTACCGGATCCTGCATGAAGGCACGATCGAACGCGGCGACGAATATCCGTTGCACACCCGCCATGGCGAGTTCCAGGTGACCACCTATCAGGACACCTACCAAGGCTCGTTGCACATGGCGCTGGTCAAAGGCCGGATCGACAGCACGCAACCGGTGCTGGTGCGGGTGCAAAGCATCGAGACGTTGCGTGATGTGCTGGGGTGTGAACGCGAAGTCGGGCCGCAACAGTGGACCCTGGAGCGTTCGCTGGCCAGTATCGCGGCGGCCGGTAGCGGTGTGTTGGTGCTGCTGGCGCAAAAGGAAACCGCCGAGGGCGTGCTCGAACAACTGCGTCAGCGCAACGCAGGCAAGCACCTGACGTCACAGTTTCCGCAACGGACCCTGGGCATCGGTGCGCAGATCCTGCGTGACCAGAATGTACGCAAATTGCGCCTGATGAGTTCGCCGGTACCGTACAAGGCCGTGTCCGGATTCGATCTGGAAGTGACCGAGTTTGTGCCGTTTCAACCCGCAAGCTAAAGCACACATAAAACCTGTGGGAGCGAGCTTGCTCCGGGCGGCGTTCCGACGATAGCGGTTGGTCAGTCGACATTGATGTTGAATGTACCGGCCTCATCGCGAGCAAGCTCGCTCCCACAGTAATTGCGGTTGCTTGCATATTTTACGTACACCCACAAACCCTGTGGGAGCGAGCGAGCGAGCTTGCTCGCGATGGCGGTCTATCAGACACATCCAGTCAAAAGCTGACCCAACGCTCAAGCACCCATCGGTCTAGCCTTTCTCCTGAATTCACTATGGAGAGGGCAAAGGAATGCCGGATTTACCCGCCTCACATCGCCTGCGCACAGGCCGCTATCCTGAACCCAACAGGATTTACCTGCTGACGAGCAACACGCTGGACCGAGAACCGGTTTTCAAGGATTTCGGTTTGGGCAGGCTGGTCGTCAAGCAATTTCAATATGCACAGGAACAATACTGGGCGAACTCTTTAGCCTGGGTCGTCATGCCCGATCATTTTCATTGGTTGATCGAGCTGCAGCAGTGCTCACTTAGTCAGCTGATGCAAAAAACCAAATCATTGAGTACGCGGGCCGTGAACATGTCCTCCGGACGCAAAGGCAGCCTTTGGCAGCAGGGCTATCACGATCGGGCCTTGAGGCGGGATGAGGATCTGGTAAAGCTTGCTCGATATGTCGTCGCCAACCCGTTGCGCGCGGGATTGGTGGAGAAGCTGGGCGATTATCCGCTGTGGGACGCGATATGGGTTTGATCCGTAACCGCGTAGCCACC
>NZ_CATKPZ010000030.1:0-21224 GCF_949767415.1 Pseudomonas sp. IT-196MI5 | reverse complement strand
TTTCGCAAGGGAGCGTGGACCGCGGAGGGGAGGGCATGGATGCCCTCCCTTTCACTCAATTGCCCCATGAAATGCATTCGGTGCGGGAATTCAGGGAGGGCTGAATCGACCAGGGTTTTGCAGCGATAGCGATGATCATGGCGTTGCGAGTTGTTCTCGCATCATCGGAGACGTTTTTCTATTTTTCCGGCGTGAAATAGCTCTTTTCAATAGCTTTGCGGGTCGAGGCAATGAGTTCGTTCTTTCTCGACTGCTCGGGACAGGACTGGCGCTCCCACGCATTGAGCGATGACGGCCCATGCCGCATCAGGGCTACGGAGACGATCGGCCCAGGCTTTCTGTATTTGCTTCAGGCCTTTTTCGACGGCCAGCCGTACCTCCGGTTCGGCGCGCGCAATCCCTCCACCCAAGGCCGGAAGGACACAGCCTTCTTCTGGGTGAAGGACATGAAAGGTGCTCAGGTAGTTGCGTAAACATTGCTCCAGCTGTTCGCCTGATGCGTTTTGTCCACCCGCCGCATTTCGCTGCTGTTTCTAATCTCATCCTCAATCACTGCCTGAAACAGCGGCTAGAAATAACATTTCGCTCTATACCTGCACTCAATTTCCTATATGTCTTTTAAAAACAGCTAGTTACGAAGTCTAAAGCCGGTCATCTGTTTTAACGACATAATATTGACAAAGACTTGCGATGGAACTTTAGTCTTAGTTATCGGGGGACCCGCCCGCTGAAGCTTTCTATCGCTTTGGCAATGCAAGGCGCGGTGACTTTCTCGAGAGGAGCCGATTCATGTCGATCATTTCGTGCTTTTGCAGAGGGAAGGTGGTGTCCAGGACGTTCGCCTTCACTTCCAGATTCCATGACCCGCCCAGGGCTCGAATCCGCTCTGCCTGATCGCCCGGCGAGCAATTCATTTCGCGAATTCCAGGCGCGTATCCCGGGTCCCGGGTAGCGCCAGAGCTCTCGCAAAAAAACATAAAAAACAAACTGCGCAAACCAGCACTTGACTTGGCGCGGGAGGATTTTCTCGTCCCGTGCCTTTACCCAGACAGATCGAGGGCAATCCAAAATGGCCAATTTCAGCAAGTCGGACCTGGAGTTCATCCTCAAGCAAATCTTTATTGCAGAAGCGAATGCCGACGGCACCAGCCTCATTGATTTGCTTCCCAACACTCAGGTGCCGTTCGGCCTGCGTACCGTCGATGGCAGCTTCAACAACCTGGTCACCGGCCAGACCGAGTTTGGCACCGCGGACAATGCCTTTCCGCGCCTGCTCGATCCCTCGTTTCTGGATGCATACGCCGGGACAGGGTCGGTGACCGATCCGCAACCACGGATCATCAGTAACCTGATCGTCGACCAGACCGCCAATAACCCGGCGGCCTATGCTGCAGCGTTCGACCCGGGCCTGGACGGTGTGCTCAACTTCGGCGTGGTCGGTGCGGGTAATGACGACGTTCTCAAGGAAGGCGTACAGATAGTCACCAGCCCCGGGCTGGATGGCGTGTTCGGCACGGCCGATGACAAGGACGTGTTCTTCATGCCCAACGTGTCGCCGGACGTCGGCCTGACCGCCAGCTTCAACTCGTGGATGACCTTCTTCGGCCAGTTCTTCGACCACGGTCTCGACCTGGTCACCAAGAGCGCTACCGACTTCGTGTTTATTCCGCTGCAACCGGACGATCCGTTGTTCGTAGCGGGCAGCCCGACCAACTTCATGGTGCTGCCACGTGCAGTGCGTACCGCCGGCGCAGACGGAATACTTGGCACCACCGATGATGGCCAGCCCAACACCACCTCGCCTTTCGTCGACCAGAGCCAGACCTACAGCTCGCACCCTTCGCATCAGGTGTTCCTGCGCGAGTACGTGCTCAATGCGGCCGGCGATCCTGTTGCAACGGGACGCTTGATTACCAACCGCGATCTCGGCGCCGATGGCCTGTTCGGCACTGCCGACGATGGCAGCGGCGAAGGTGGCGGCATGGCGACCTGGAAAGTGGTCAAGGCCCAGGCCCGTGACATTCTGGGCATCGACCTGACTGACGCCGATGTACACAACGTGCCATTGCTGGCAACCGATGCGTACGGCAACTTCATCCGCGGGCCGAACGGCATGCCGCAGGTGGTGATTCGCATCAGCAACGGTGCTGACGGCATCGCCGGGACAGCTGACGACGTCACTCAACTGGTCGAAGGCAACCGGGCAGCTCCCATCAGTCTGGCCAACGCCGTGAGTACCGGACATGGCTTCCTCGACGACATCGCTCACAATGCCGCGCCGGTCGTCGTCGGCGGGGTACTGCAGGCGGATGCCGACATCGCTGTCGGCAATGCGCAGCCCGTTGACGCGGGCGGCAACAACCTGACCTATGACAACGAACTGCTCGACGCCCACTACATTGCCGGCGACGGCCGGGTCAACGAGAACATCGGCCTGACCACCGTGCACCATGTGTTCCACTCCGAGCACAACCGCCTGGTCCAGCAAACCAAGGACACCCTCATAGCCGCCGGCGACCTGGCCTTCCTCAATGAGTGGCTGGCAGTCGACGTGGCCGCGATTCCGACTACACCCGCCGAGATTGCAGCGTTGGTGTGGGACGGTGAACGCCTGTTCCAGGCCGCCAAGTTCGGCACTGAAATGCAGTACCAACACCTGGTGTTCGAGGAGTTCGCGCGGACCATTCAGCCGCAGGTCGACGGATTCCTTGCGCCCAGTGGCTATGACACCTCGATCAACCCGGCAATCTTCGCCGAGTTCGCCCACGTGGTGTACCGCTTCGGTCACTCGATGCTGACCGAGACCGTCGATCGCTTCGACCCTGCGTTCAATCCGCTCCTCACTGATCCGGCCAACCCGGACTCGCAACTGGGTCTGATCGCAGCCTTCCTCAACCCGCTGGCGTTTGCCGGCAGCGGGGTAACTGCGGACCAGGCGGCAGGGGCGATCGTTCGTGGTTTGACCCGTCAGGTCGGCAACGAGATCGATGAGTTCGTCACCGAAGCGTTGCGCAACAACCTGCTCGGTCTGCCGCTCGATTTGCCGAGCCTGAACCTGGCGCGTGGTCGCGACACTGGCATCCCCACCTTGAACGAGGCGCGCCGTGAGTTCTACGCATCAACCGGCGACAGCCAACTCAAGCCATACATCAGTTGGGCTGACCTGGCGGACAGCCTCAAGCACCCCGAGTCGCTGGTCAACTTCATTGCGGCCTTTGGTACGCATTCCTCGATCACGGCGGCGCTCACGCTGGCAGACAAACGCGCTGCAGCCTTTGCACTGGTATTCAATGTTGCGGGTTCGCCGGCTGACCGCCTGGACTTCCTCAACAGCACCGGAGCCTATGCCAACGTAACGACGGCCGGCAGGGATGGGGTACTGGGTACTGCAGATGACCTGACGGGTGTGACGGTCACGGGCGTCGACGACATCGACTTCTGGGTCGGCGGCCTCGCCGAACAGAAGATGCCGTTCGGCGGCATGCTCGGCTCGACGTTCAACTTCGTGTTTGAAACCCAGATGGAGGCGTTGCAGAACGGTGACCGCTTCTACTACCTGTCGCGTACCGCGGGCCTGAACTTCGGCACTGAACTTGAGAACAACTCCTTTGCCAAGCTGATCATGCTCAACACCGATGTCACCCACCTGGCGAACACCGTGTTCCTGACGCCGACGTTCACCCTCGAAGTGAATCAGGCCGCCCAGTTCACCGGCCTGGGCGTGGACAGCCGTGCCGATCCGACGGGCGGCATCATGATCAACGGCGTGGAAGTCGTGCCGCTGGTGATTCGCGACAACCCCGACACCGTGGGGCCGGACACCAATTATCTGCATTACACCGGTGAAGACCATATCGTCATGGGCGGCACCGCCGGCAATGACATCATCATTTCCGGTGACGGTGATGACACCGTTTACGGCGACGCCGGCAACGACCGCCTCGAAGGCGGTGCCGGGAACGATGCGGTACTGGGCGGCGCGGGCGATGACATCATCTCCGACTCGTTCGGCGACAACCGTCTGGAAGGCAATGCCGGTAACGATGTGATCGTGGTTGGCAGCATGCTTGCTGCAGGCAACCTGATCCTGGGTGGCGATGGCCAGGACTTCATCATCACCACCGAAGACATCAGCACCACCTTCGGCGGTCGGGGTGACGACTTCATCCTCGGTGCCAAGACCAACCTGCCACCGACCGGCAACGAAGGTGATGACTGGATCGAGAAGGGCGCCCAGGACGGTGCACCTGGCGATAACTTCTCGCCGCTGCTCCTTGACGATGTGATCGGCAACGACATTTTTGTCGGTGGTGGCGGTTTCGACGAAATGATCGGCGAGGGTGGCGACGACATCTTTATCGGCAGCGATGCCCAGGACAAGATGGACGGCATGTCCGGTTTCGACTGGGTCTCCTACAAGAACGACAAGGTTGGCGTGACCGTTGACCTGACCCTGGCCGCGCTGGCGCAGCCCCACGGTAATGCACCAAACCAGAATGCCGGCATATTCAATCCGGTCGGCGCCTCGCCAGCCTCGATTCTCGACCGTTTTGCCGAGGTCGAAGGCTTGTCCGGTTCGGCTTTCGGCGATGTACTCAAAGGCGATGATGTCGATGCAGTCACTATCGTCAACCACGGCGGTGCCACGGGCAGTGCGCTGACCAATGTGGCGTTGATCCGCGGACTGGACCAGTTCCTGGCCGATGCCGGTTTGCCGGTCACTGGCTTTGCCACTGGCAACATCATCCTCGGCGGCAATGGCAGCGACCTGATCGAGGGCCGCGGTGGCGATGACCTGATCGATGGCGACAAATGGATCAATGTCCGGATTGCCGTTTATGCCGCCGGCGACGTCAACCATACCGGCCCTGAGATTGCCAGCTTCGACAGCATGGTCGACATGATCCCGCTCATGCTGGACGGCACCTTTAACCCTGGTCAGCTCAAGGCCGTGCGGGAAATCATGCCCGGCACCTCGACGGGCGGGGCGGCCTTCGACACTGCCATCTACTCCGGGCTTCAGGCCGAGTATACGGTTACCGTTGACGACCGCGGCACGGACGATTTAGCGGACGATGTCTATACCGTGATCGATAGCGTCGCGGGTCGCGACGGCACCGATACCCTGCTGCATATCGAACGCCTGCAATTCGCCGATGACCAGCTAGTGCTGGTGGATGGGCTCAATGCCCAACCGGTTGGCAGTCCGACTGTCACGGATGGTAACGGCGGAGCGATAACGGTGGGTGACACGCTGACTGTCAGCGTGGCCGGGGTGCGCGATGCCGACAATGTCGCGGCGGGTAATCCGCAGGGCTTGATCACCAACTCTTCGGTGTCCTACATCTGGCAGTTCGAGGCAACCCCAGGCAGCGGCGTATTCGAGGACATCCTCCTGTTGCCCGCTGGCGACCTGGCGTTCCAAAGCGCCGACGGTACCGCGTTCAAGGTCTCTCCTGACCTCGCGGGCTTGTCGTTGCGGGTCAAGGCGATCTATCAGGACGGTCATGGCACCACGGAGATCCTGTTCTCCACGCCGACGGCTACCATCGCTGCCGGTGCACCGGTCACGCCAACGGCGCTGGT
The DNA here is from genome assembly GCF_949767415.1 of Pseudomonas sp. IT-196MI5. Classification (NCBI taxonomy): domain Bacteria; kingdom Pseudomonadati; phylum Pseudomonadota; class Gammaproteobacteria; order Pseudomonadales; family Pseudomonadaceae; genus Pseudomonas; species Pseudomonas sp. IT-196MI5. The sequence continues at coordinate 15,638 of NZ_CATKPZ010000030.1, read as the reverse complement.
ACCTGTAGTCGATGCCACCGCGGGTGGCGCGGGCCTGCACATGGTCCGCTCCGACCTCAACTTCATTCTTGACCAGATCAAGATTGCCGAGGCTGATGCGGCCGGTCAGGACATCCGCTCGCTGATCCCGAATATCCGCGCGCCGTTGGGCCTGCGTGCGGTCGACGGGTCGAACAACAACCTGATGAACCTCAACGGCATTAACAACACCGAGTTTGGTGCCGCCGATAACGTCTTTCCGCGCTTGAGCGATCCGGTCTTCAACCCGGCGGAAGGGGGAACATCGTATGCGCAGAACAGCGGCCTTGTGATTGACTCTCAGCCACGCACCATCAGTAACCTGATCGTCGATCAGACGGCAAACAACCCGGCGGCCTATGCCACGGCTTTCAACCCGGGCCTGGACGGCGTGTTGAACTTCGGCGCGGTGGGTAACGACGACGTGCTCAAGGATGGTGTACAGATTGTCGCCAGCCCAGGGATGGATGGTCAGTTCGGTACTGCCGATGATCACGATGTGTACTTTTTCGAGAACGTCGCGGCGGACGCGGGGTTGTCCGCGCCGTTCAACGCCTGGATGACCTTCTTCGGGCAGTTCTTCGATCATGGTCTGGACCTGGTCACCAAAGGTGGTTCGGGCACCGTCTTCATCCCATTGCAACCGGATGATCCACTGTTCGTGCCCGGTAGCCCGACGAACTTCATGGTCCTGACCCGCGCGACCAACCTGCCAGGGGCGGATGGCATTCTTGGCACGGCCGACGACATCCATGAGCAAAGCAACACCACCACGCCATTCGTGGACCAGAACCAGACCTATAGCTCGCACCCGTCGCACCAGGTGTTCCTGCGCGCTTATCAACTGACCGACACTGGCCCTATAGCGACCGGCAGGCTGATCACCAACCGTGATCTGGGCGCGGATGGCCAGTTTGGTACCGCGGACGACGTCGAAATCGGTGGCATGGCGACCTGGAAGGTGGTCAAGGCGCAAGCCCGTGACATTCTCGGCATCAACCTGACCGATGCCGACGTCGACAACGCCCCGCTGTTGGCGACTGACGCCTATGGCAATTTCATCAAGGGGCCGAACGGCTTCCCGATGGTGGTGATGAAGGGCGTTGACGGTCTTGGTGGCACGCCGGATGACGTCCTTGTCGAAGGCAATCCGCTTGCTCCCCTTGACCTGACCAATGCTGTGCGCACCGGTCACCAGTTCCTCGTCGACATTAACCACAATGCCGCGCCGGTAATCGTCGGTGGGGTTCTGCAGGCGGACACCGACACCGCTGTCGGTAATGCACAGCCCATTGACGCGGCCGGCAACAACCTGACCTATGACAACGAGCTGCTCGACGCTCACTACATCGCCGGCGACGGCCGGGTCAACGAGAACATCGGCCTGACCGCGGTGCATGCGATCTTCCACTCCGAACACAACCGTCTGGTGCAGCAGACCAAGGACACCGTGCTCGACTCGGGTGACGTGGCCTTCCTCAACGAGTGGCTGCTCAATCCGGTGGCCGCGTTGCCAGCCACCCAGGCTGAGTTCGATGCGCTGGTGTGGAATGGCGAGCGCTTGTTCCAGGCGGCCAAGTTCGGCACCGAAATGCAGTATCAGCACCTGGTGTTCGAGGAGTTTGCGCGGACTATCCAGCCTAGAGTCGACCTGTTCTTCGCACCGACCCAGGTCTACGACGTCGACCTCGATGCCTCGATCGTCGCCGAGTTTGCCCACACCGTATATCGGTTTGGCCACTCGATGCTGACCGAGACCGTCGATCGCTACGACATCGACTTCAATGTGATAGGCGATCCGGCCAGCGCTAATCCCGATCAGCAAATGGGCTTGATCGCGGCGTTCCTCAACCCGTTGGCGTACGCCGCCAGTGGCGTATCGCCAGAGGACGCGACCAGTGCGATCGTACGCGGGGTAACGCGGCAAGCCGGTAACGAAATCGACGAGTTCGTCACCGAGGCGCTGCGCAACAACCTGCTCGGCCTGCCGCTCGACCTGCCGGCGCTCAACATCGCCCGTGGCCGCGACGTGGGGATTCCCTCACTCAACGCGATCCGCCGCGACATCTACAGCCAGACCGGTGATACCCAACTCAAGCCGTACACCAGCTGGGTCGATCTGGTGCAGTACCTCAAACATCCGGAGTCGTTGATCAACTTCATCGCGGCCTATGGCACGCATGACACGATCACGGCGGCGCTCACACTGGAAGGCAAGCGCGCGGCAGCTCTGGCGCTGGTCTTCGGTGGTGTGGGTGCACCGGCTGACCGTCTGGACTTCCTCAACAGCACGGGTGCCTATGCCAACGTTACGCTGGCCGGTACGGATGGCGTGCTGGGCACTGCCGACGACCTGAAGGGTGTGACGGTCACCGGTGTCGATGCCATCGACCTGTGGATCGGCGGCCTGGCCGAACAGAAAACTCCGTTCGGCGGCATGCTCGGCTCGACCTTCAACTTCGTGTTCGAGAACCAGCTGGAAAAACTGCAGGACGGCGACCGCTTCTACTACCTGGAGCGTACCTCTGGCCTGTCGATGAATGCCGAGCTTGAAAGCAACTCGTTCGCCAAGCTGATCATGGCCAACACCTCGGCCACGCACCTGCCTGGCCTGGTGTTCTCGGACCCTGGGTTCTATCTGGAAGTGGATCAGGGCAGGCAATTCAACGAAGGCCTGCTCACCGCCGACCCGCTCGGCCCGAACGGCGAGCAGGTGGTATTCCGCGATAATCCGCTGACCGTGGGGTTGGACACCAACTACATCCGGTACAACGGTGCCGAGCACATCGTGCTGGGTGGCACGGACAACGCAGACATCCTCATCTCCAGTGAAGGCGATGACACGGTCTGGGGTGATGGCGGCAACGATCGCATCGATGGCGGTGACGGCAACGACCAGTTGCGTGGTGGTACCGGCGACGACATCATCACCGACACCGGCGGCGACGATAACATTCAGGGTGGCGACGGCAACGACGTGCTGCACGGAGGCAACGGCATCAACCTGATCATTGGCGGGTTCGGCAGCGACTTCATCGTGACCGGTGAGGATGCCTCCGAGGCCATTGGTGGTCAGGGTAATGACTTCATCCTGGGCAGCAAAGCCAACGAACAGGACATGGGTAACGAAGGCGACGACTGGATCGAGAAGGGCACCTCGGACGGTGCGCCTGGCGACAACTTCGATCCGCTGGGCAACGACCCGGTCATTGGCCACGACGTATTCATCGGCGGTAACGAGAACGATAAGTTCAACGGCGAAGGCGGCGACGACATCATGGTCGGCAGTCTCGGCTTCGGTGACCGCTATATCGGCGGCTCCGGCTATGACTGGGCAACCTTCAAGGATCTCGCCCAGGGCGTGACCATCGATTACAGCGACCGCTTCTTCGATGTGCCACCGATGCCAGGTTCGGGCGCTTCGGCACTGGTGCGTTTCGACATCATGGAAGGGCTGTCGGGTTCGTCCCACGGCGACTTCCTGCGCGGTGATAGCGAAACTGCCGCAACGCTACCCGTTGCGGGTGCAACCGGCAGTGTGCTGACCAACATCAGCCTGATCGACGGTCTGGCGGGCCTGCTGCCAGTCGGAGCGACGTTCTTCGACGGCGGTAACATCATCCTCGGTGGCAGCGGCAGCGACCTCATCGAAGGTCGCGGTGGTGACGACATCATCGACGGTGACAAGTGGCTGAACGTACGCATCAGCGTACGGGCGAACGCCGATGGCACCGGCGCGGAAATCGCTACGTTCGACAGCATGGCGCCGATGGTTCAGGCGATGCTCAACGGTACCTACAACCCGGGCCAGTTGGTCATCGTGCGGGAGATTCTGACCGGCACTGACAGCTTCGACACCGCGTTGTTCACCGGTAATGCGTCGGAGTACACAGTCGCTGTCGATGGCAATGCCGTCATCGTGACCGACCTGGTGGCCGGGCGTGATGGTGTCGATCGCCTGACGGGCATCGAGCGTCTGCAGTTCGCTGACCAGGCGCAGGCGTCCGGCGTTGGTACCGTCTCGAACAGTGGTCCTGTGGGGCGTCTGGCAATCTTCGATGCTGCCACCGGTGCGCGTACCGATACGTCTGTCGCCGGCCAACTGCTGCGCGTCAGCGATCAGTCGATCCGCGACGCCGACAACGTCAGTGCGGCCAATCCGACCGGCGCGGTTACCGGTCCCGTGGCTTACTACTGGCAGGTCGAAAACATCCCTGGTTCGGGTGTCTTTGAAGACATCTCCTTTGTCGCCGCTGGCGAGGTATCGCGGGCGATCGGCGCTACCTATCTGGTAGCGGACGATGTCGCCGGTCTGAACATCCGCGTTCGGGCGGTGTACCAGGATGCCCAGGGTACGCTGGAGATCGTCGATTCTGGCGGGAACAGCGCACCGACTGCAGGGCCGACCATCCTCGGGGTTGCGTTTCCGGACCAGGTGTTGACCGCCGACACGTCGTCCATCGTCGACGTCGATGGCCTCAGCAATGCGCAGTTCACCTTCCAGTGGCAGGAGACCAATGGGGTCACCTTCGTCGACATCGCCGGAGCCACCGCCAGCACGTTCACGCTTGGCCAGGCTCAGGTTGGTGATCAGGTGCGCGTGGTGGTCAGTTACGTGGATGACTTCGGTGCGGCCGAAAGCATTGCGTCCGACGCTACGGCCCCGGTGGCCGCCGGTGATGTGTTTGTCGGTACTGCCGGTGTCGACATATGGACCGGTACGTCAGGCGACGACATTGCCAGCGGAGGTGCTGGCAACGACATCCTGAATGGCTTGGGCGGCAACGACATCCTCAATGGTGACGCAGGCAATGACATGCTCATCGGGGGGACGGGTGCCGATACCATGGCCGGCGGTGTGGGCGACGATGTCTACGAAGTCACCGACGCTGGGGACGTAGTGACCGAGCTCGGCGGTGAGGGTATTGACACGGTCTGGACCTCGCTCTCGGGCTACACGCTGAGTGCCAACGTCGAAAATCTGTTTTTCGGCGGCAGCGGCAACTTCGCGGGCACCGGTAACGCGCTCGACAACACGCTCGTGGGCGGTGCGGGTAACGACGTCCTGATCGGTGGCGCAGGTGCCGACACGATGGCTGGCGGTGGCGGCAGCGATGTCTACGAAGTCACCGACCCTGGGGACGTGGTGAGCGAGAACGCCGGTGCCGGCAGCGACACGGTCTGGACCTCGCTCGCAAGCTACGTCCTGGGTGCCAACGTCGAGAATCTGTTTTTCGGCGGCAGCGGCGACTTTGCGGGCACCGGTAACGTGCTCGGCAATACGATCGCGGGCGGTGCGGGTAACGACGTCATCATCGGTGGCGCAGGTGCCGACACGATGGCCGGCGGTGCTGGCAGCGATATCTACGAAGCCACCGACCTTGGGGACGTGGTGATCGAGCTCGCCGGTGCCGGCAGCGACACGGTCTGGACTTCGCTCGCGAGCTACAGCCTGGGGGCCAACGTCGAGAATATGTTTTTCGGCGGCAGCGGCAACTTTGCGGGCTCCGGCAACGAGCTGGCCAACACGCTCGTGGGCGGTGCGGGTAACGACGTCCTCATCGGTGGCGCAGGTGCCGACACGATGGTCGGCGGTGCTGGCAACGATGTCTACGAAGTCACCGACCTTGGGGACGTGGTAGGCGAGAACGCCGGTGGCGGCAACGACACGGTCTGGACCTCGCTCGCGAGCTACACCCTGGGTGCCAACGTCGAGAATCTGTTTTTCGGCGGCAGCGGCAACTTCGCGGGCACCGGCAACGCGCTCGACAACACGCTCGTGGGTGGTGCAGGCAACGACGTTCTCATCGGCGGTGGCGGTAACGACGTGATGAGTGGCGGCGTGGCCGGCAACGATACGTTCGTGTTTGCTGCCGCGGGTTTCGGCAACGATACGATCCTGAACTTCGGAGCCAATTTGGCCGCAGAGCAGGACTTGCTCAATATCACGGCGCTGGGGATCAACAGCGCGACGTTCGCTGCCAACGTGACCATAACGGCTAACGGGGCAGACACGGTGGTAGGGATCGGGGCGGATACCATTCACCTTGTCGGCGTCAACAGCGCGGCCATTGATCAGACGGACTTCATTCTGGCTACCTGAGGTCCTGGTCAGTACTGACGCAGGGAGCGTGGACAGCGGAGGGGAGGGCAATGGATGCCCTCCCTTTCTCCTTCCATTCAATTGCCCATCAGCTATCGGAGTGCCAGCAGCGTACTGGCGCTCATCAAGGCAGGTTGGAACCGAACTGCAAAATCAAAGAAACAATGGAAAAAGGAAACCCGACCTTGAACATTTCAGCCATCTGCCTCTTGAGCTGCCTATTGGTTGCGGTCGCGGCTTCTGCTAGCGGGATCACTTCAGTCTTCGATCCGGGTTTTACCAGGTCAGCCACAGAAACGCTGAAAAAACTGGACATCAACGACGCTTTTATTATCGCCGTCTCAAGTCCGGCAGCGTTTACCTTTTGCCGCAATGGTTCGTCAACGCTCTGGAAGTATCAGGTGTTGGATCTAGAGCAACAGGCGGCGATCCAGATTGGCCAAAAGCGGTCTTCGACGGACTATCAACTCATTACCGTTGCGCAAGTCAATAGCATTGCCTGCGAACAGGATCACCTTGCACTATTGGTTAAACCGCCTGTCAGGCGTGGACTTGTCCTCGGCCTGATCACCCTGTTTCTATTAGTAGGTCTGCGATATACCTACCAGGCAATCATGGATTGCCGTTATGACCAGGCCGGGTTTTCCAAGCCTGGCTTGCAGCGCTTGAGCGAATCCCGGTTGCCGCACAATTCAACAGTCATGGCGTTGGCCGCATGGGGTATAGCGGTAGCTACGGCATTTGTTTACTTCGGGTTTTGAGCATAAGCGTAGAGACTTGGTTTACACCCTTATTGTTTAAGTTAATCCTGCGTTGCCATCTGTCTGGAAGGGTGGCTGAATCACCGTGGAATTCGCAGTCGGAGTTTGCTCTGGATGAGAGTTGCTCGCTATTGCGCATGTTGTGGGATGTATAACAACCAGTGGATCCAATAAGCGGCTGTCGAAGTGCATTTAGTCAAGCAGACCAGTTGTGGTGGGGCATCGCGTGAAAGTTGTCTTGTTACTATCGCTTCAGGCGCACTTGCGCTACGCACCGTTTGTCGGTGGGTTGCTCGAGAAATGAACATTGGAGCGTCTGTGCCCTCTGACTCCTAAGCACGTCAGTCATGACCTGCCCCTGCAATCGCAAAAAAGAAGTGGACGTTGAATCTCAAAAGCAGTGAATGCAAATGGGGGTTTTATCTGACACTCAGGGAGGTAATAAACAAGCCGGTCATTGATTTGCCGAGCGAGTCAATGAGGTTAATAGTGCCGAGCCCATGACTTGGCTTATCTTTTAGAAGTAAGGTCGCACAGGATATTTGAATAAGTAAAAATCCTGTCAAGTAGTCGATCTGTACTGTCGAATAAGGTGGAGAAAATACCGTGGCGATAAATACAATTATGAGCCTGCTGGAAAATAAAGAATTCCTGGAGTTTTTACGTCTGGGTGTTATTTACGTTCATTTAGTGGCGTGTTGTGTCGCCATTGGTTTGGTGTTGACCAGTGATGTCGCTATGGTTAAAGACCTGTTAAGGCGCAACGTAGTCACTGAGCATGATAATGCTCACATGGAAAGTCTTCAAAAATCTGTCGTTGTTGCACTGATAGCACTGTGGGTAACGGGTGTCGCTGTCGTCGGTATTGATTACCTGGACAAAGGTCTCGATTACTTCATGAATCCAAAGCTTCAAGCCAAAGTCATTATTGTGGCGTTGCTGAGTTACAACGGTGTCTTGTTGCATCGCCTGGTACTGCCGGCCCTGCAAAAGGCAGGCTCTTTGCTCAACCTCGGATTCAGTGCACGGATGCTGGCGTTGGCCTGCGGCTCGTTGTCGGCAGTGTCGTGGATGTATGCCGCCATGCTGGGAGTCGGACGCCCTTTGGCCTGGAAGTATTCCCTTTCCGAACTGTTGATGGTCTATCCGGTACTGATTGTGCTTGGGTTTCTGACGATGCTGGCGCTGACTCAGCGAGCGAAAAAACAGGACGACTACGTTGCGCCTCAGCGGACAGTCGCAAGCGCATGCTAAGCCGGTTATTTGCGTAAATCCTGCGGGCTTGTCCCGAGTCCGAAAGATGGCGACCTTCATGGTGCAGGTTTCAACCCGGACCTGCACCCATGAATTTTCACTTGGCTTGGTTCGCAAGGAGACAGACTGAGTCAGTGACATCTCGGCAGCCGGGTCAATTCGGCAGCGGTGCCAACACAGAAGTGCGACTCAAGCACGCGCTCGGCAACGGCCTGTTCACCCCCCCGGTGCAGAAGGTTTATTCACCTGTCACGACAACAAAATCTCGCCATTACCCGAATGTACCTCTAACCAATCGGCTTGCCGAAGCGTCAGTTCGGCGACTGCCACTTCCAACAGACAGTGCTGCAGAGCTGCCTGAGAGCCTACTTGACGATTCAAGTCCGAGCGTTTGTTCCCCAGTCGTACTTGCTCATGAAACCGCGCATGGCGAAATTTTGATACTACACGTCGAGTTGACGGGAGCGACGAAGCACTGACGACGATTATTGTTTTCGCACAAAAGCAGGAAACAACAATCATGCTGCCGTTGATCAAAAGAATAGACAGTCACGTTCATTTTTATACATCGCAAGACCTGCGCCGAGTGGCCGGTTCGCTGCCTTATGCGCTACCTGAGCCGCATCCGCTGACGGCTTATCTGGATAGCTTGATCGATGCCGGATTTGCTCCGACGCTCCTCAATAACGTTCATTTGAGTATTCTGCCGGACTCAGAAAACGTGTTCGCTTCCTTTGAGGAACTCAAGAAACTCCAGGCTGCAGACCCGCTGCGCTATGGGGACGTCAAACTGGTGGGCACGATCAAGGCAGAGCCTGCGTACGCCACACAGGAACGTCTCTGGCACCCGCAGGTGGTGGGTGCCCGAATCGTTCTGCACGATGCACGGCCGGAAACGGTTTCTGACACGCAATTTAGTGATGGGCAGTGGTCGGCGTTTTATGGCCGCTTGCTAGCGCGCCAGCATCTGCACATTTACGCGAAAGAAGCCGAGACGAATCTGCGTGTATTGCGCCAGATCCCTCGCGATGTGCGGGTCATTATCGATCACCTGGGCACTTGTCACCGCGAGCGTGACATCACTGAGCCGGCTTACATCGCGCTGCTCACTGAAGCCAGAGAACGAGGCAACGTGTGGTTCAAGGGCCCTGGCTATCGCACTTCTGTTCACCCCGAGGAAACCGCTCGTTTCGTGACGCAAATTGTTTGCGCAGTCGGCGCGGACAAGATTCTCCTGGAAGCAACGGATGCACCTCACGTTGGAACTGACAACAAGGGCGTGCCGTATTCCGACCTCTTCAATCCAGGCAAGGCTTTCAACTTTGTCGATGCCGTTGCACTGCATGTTTCCAAAGAAACCCGAATTCCTGTTGGCCAGCTTCTGCGAGGAGCATCTGGCCAATGGGTAAGTTGATCTACGCCCACGCTCCCACTTCGAGATAACCAGCAATGACGAACATTACAACAAAAGACATCGACTTCACCGTCAAGTACGGCGATGAAACCCTGAGCCTCAAAGGCACGGTATTTCAGCCGGAACAACTCGACGCTGCGGCGCAAAAACTGCCACCGGTCATCTTCAACTCCGGCTTCACCGGCGGAGTCACGATGTACGGCCAGTTGTTCGGGCGCGCCCTGGCAGCCCGTGGTTATCGCGTCATGACCTACGATGTGGCAGGCTTCTTTTCCAACAAGCACATCCGTAACACCCTTTCGTCAGGCGACAAGGTCATCACCAACGTCATCCTCGAAGACCAGAAGGATGAAGTGCTCGGTGCCGTTGAATGGGCGCGCGAGAATTTCGGCGAGATGCCGGTGGTCGCGTCGTGGGCGATGGGCTCGGTGGCAAGCCTCGGTGCGGTGGCTGAGCTGGCTGCCGCCGGTGGTGAGCAGATCCGCTTCTGGGTGCCGATGAGCTACACCAACATCCGCAAACTGCAAGCCTTGCGTGCTGATCAGTCCGCGGCTGACGCTGCCATCGGGCAACTCGCGGATGACGCGCCGATTCCTCCGTTCGACACCGGCACTGATGCAACCCGTCTTGGTTACTATCCGCTGGATCCTGAAACCCAGGCCTATGTCGATCAGCAACTGGGCGGCTACACCGAAGCGGGCGGCGCGGACCGTTGGCCGGGCTGCACCTACGTGACGGCAAAGTCCTACAAGTCCTATGTGGCGTATGACCCGGAGCAGTCCATTGAAGGTGCAAAAGGTTTCCCGCCAGCGCTGATCATCCATGGCGCCGACAACACCTTGCACATGCCATCGGAGTCTGTGCGTCTGCACCAGAACTATCCGGGCGATGCCGGCCCGCATGCGCTGATCATTTCGCACATGCAGCATGGTCAGCAGAATCAGGTCGACAGCCCTGTGTTCAATTCGATGATCCAGAGCATCGACGAAGCCATCCGCGCGCACGGCTGATCCGCTCGCCATTGTCCTGCGAGACTTCGGGCGCCGAAGTCTCGCAGCGATTTCCAGCATCGCGGCGTGTATCGCTCACGTCATTCTGATCTGTCGTTGCGCTTTGGCCGGGCGGGTTCGCGGTCTCGACGATTCAATCTGGCTGAATGCGTGCCCAACCCCTAACATGGCGTGTCCAAAGCCACTTCCCCGGTGTGGCCTGAGCTGTTCACTCGAACGGCTGGAACCCCATGAAAGGATCTGGCGATGACAGCCCCCAGTGAATCGGCGACGTCTGTGAACAGCAGCACAACCAAGCGAATCGGGCTGCTCATTCTTCCTCAGTTCTCCATGATGGCCCTGGCGGGTGCCAGCGAGCCTTTGCGCGCGGCCAATCGGCTGTCTGGCAAAACGCTTTATGAGTGGACCCTGCTCACGGAGTCGGGCGGACCGGTCAGTTCCAGCAGCGGTATCGAAATCCAGACTGTGCCGGTTGATCAGGCGCCGGAGCTGGATCGCGTTTTTGTCCTGGCGAGCCTGGACATCGAACATCAGAAACCACCCAAAATGCTGCGCTTCCTGCAGCGCGCAGCGTCTCGCGGGATTACCGTCGGCGCATTGAGCACCGGTACGTTCATCCTTGCACGCGCCGGCTTGCTGGAAGGCAAGCGCTGCACCTTGCACTGGGAGTCCATTGGCCAGTTTTCGGAAGAATTCCCCTCGATCGAAGTCACCAGGGAGCTTTACGTCAACCATGGCAACCGCTGGACGTGCGCCGGGGGGGCGGCGGCCATCGATCTCATGCTGGCACAGATCGCGCTTGATTTCGGTAACCAGCTCGCGGCGAGCATCGCCGAGCAATTTCTGCATGCCAGAATAAGAGCGCCGGAAGAGCATCAGCGGATGTCGATTCAGTGGCGGTTCGGCATTCACGATCGCAGGCTGACAGCCGCCATCGCCTTCATGGAGAACAATCTGGAGAACATCGTCGGCATCGAAGAGATCGCCGACCGTTGCAATCTGTCCCACCGTCAACTCGAACGGCTGTGGCATCAGCACTTCGGCATGACGCCGAAGAAGTTCTATCTGGAGCTCAGGCTGAACGAAGCACGCCGGTTGCTGCGTGAAAGCACCCAGCCCATTGCGTCCATTGCCTACAGCTGTGGGTTCGTCTCGGCGTCACATCTGGGGGCTGCTTACCGTCGTGTCTGGGGATGTACGCCTGGTGAAGAGCGGCGGAAATTTGATGATGCTCACTCCTGATTTCAGTGACTGAGTGCAGGGGTCAACAAACGCCAATCCCCTGAAAAGCCTCTGAACCAATCCTCTCTGTAAAATCCCATAGCTAGCTAATGACTCGCCCCGACAGGCGGTGCGCTCTGGCAAGCCTTGTCATTTGGCGATCCCGCATACTGCCGTCTGCAATCGACCCTGCACTTTGCATTGCGCATTGGCTTGCCGCGTGACGTCGGTTTTTTGATAGAAATCGTCGAACTCGAAGCTCAGAGCACCTGCAGTAGCGCGGTAATGTTTCCTACAGATCCGGCGTTCAATTCCAGATGCACGACCGATAAAAACAACAATGACGTACAGAAGGCATAACACATGGAAACCTTGAGTTTCATTCTGGAAAACGGCGGGCTGATCAGTCTGCTACTCGGGCAGCACCTGCTCATCGTAGCAGTTGCGGTGGGTTTGGCGATTCTGACCGGCGTGCCTGTCGGGATCGCGATCTCCCAGCACCCCAGAACGCGCCGCTGGGTCCTGGCCTTCGCCGCGGTCCTGATGACCATTCCCTCCGCCGCGTTGTTCGGGCTGATGATTCCGGCCCTGTCGCTGATCGGCTACGGGATCGGCGTCGTACCGGCGGTCATTGCGCTGTTCCTCTACTCCCAATTGCCCATCATCCGCAACACCACCACTGCGATCTCCAACATCGATCCTGCCTTGCGCGAAGCCGCGATCGGGATGGGCATGTCGACCTGGCAACGACTGCGCAAGGTTGAGCTGCCGATTGCGGTCCCGCTGATCATGGCGGGCGTGAGGATGGCGACCGTCATCAACATCGGCATCGCCGCCATCGCGGCCTACATCGGCGCCGGCGGCCTGGGCAGCCTCATCATTCGCGGCATCGCGCAATCGGATACCCGACAGCTGTTGGCCGGCGCGATTGTCATCAGTGTCATCGCCATTGCGGCCGATTACGCGTTGTACGGCTTGCAGCGCCTGCTGACGCCAAAAGGCCTGAACAAGAACAAAGTGGCCACCGGCCGAATGAAGGAAGCTACGACGTGATCCAGATCGAAAACCTCAACAAGCAATTCGGCTCAATCACTGCAGTAGAAGATGTCTCATTCAATGTTGAAGAGGGGCAGATCTGCGTACTGCTTGGGCCGTCGGGCTGTGGCAAGACCACGACGCTGAAAATGATCAACCGACTGATCACGCCGACCTCCGGCACGATCAGAATTGGAGGTCGCGATACGTCCGAACTGGACAGCGTCACCCTCAAACGCTCCATCGGCTATGTGATCCAGCAAGTCGGCCTGTTCCCGAACATGACCGTTGAGGAAAACATCTGCGTCGTTCCCAATCTGCTGGGGTGGGACAAAACCAAAAGCCGAAAGCGCGCCGCGGAGTTGCTGGAAGTGGTCGCGCTGGATCCGTCGAAATTTCTCAAGCGCTATCCGTGTGAGCTTTCCGGTGGTCAACAGCAACGCGTAGGCGTGGCCCGGGCCCTGGCAGCGGATCCGCCGGTGATGCTGATGGACGAGCCCTTTGGCGCGATCGACCCGATCAACCGGGAAGTGATCCAGGACGAGTTCATGCGCATCCAGCGCCTCGTCAACAAGACCGTCCTGTTTGTCAGTCACGATATCGATGAAGCAGTGAAAATGGCGGATTGCGTCGCCCTGTTCCATAACGGAAAAATCCAGCAGTTCGGCAGCTCGGATGATCTGCTGGCCCGGCCCAACAGCGAGTTCGTGGCGAACTTCATGGGTGGCGACCGGATCATGAAGCGTCTGCGTCTGCTGCGCGCGGCTGACGTGGCCAGCAAGGTCCCGCCACGGGAACACATGCAGATCGTGGGCGGCAACAGCGCTGTTGTTTCGCAATCGCACCTGATCGTCAAGCCCGGGGACGACCTGCGCCAGGTGCTTTCGCAGTTGCTGGGTCGTGGCCAGGACTGGGCGCTTTGCAATGACAACGACGGACGCTTTATCGGCTATGTCCACCAGGCCGACATTCTGGCGCGACTGGTTGAAAACATTACTCCGGTGGTGCACTGACAATGTCTGACTTACTGATCGGATTGTGGAAAGGGCTGCAGTTTTACTGGGGCGATATCAGCTACCTGACGGTCCAGCATCTGCAGATCGTGGCGGTCAGTGGAGTGCTGGCGCTGGTCATCGCGCTGCCGCTGGGCGTCTGGATGAGCCGCCCGGCGAACCAGCGTTACGCCATGGCCAGCATGCAGGTCCTTAACGTAGGGCAGGCGATCCCCAAGCTCGCGTTGCTGGCCTTGGCCATGAGTTTCATAGGTGTCGGCAGCGGCGCGGCCATCATCGGGTTGTTTGTCGCGACGTTGTTGCCCGTGGCAGTCAATACCTACGAAGGCTTGCGTGCCGTGCCGCAGCACCTGGTCGAAGCGGCCGAGGCCATGGGCATGACGCCACGGGAAACGCTGTGGAAAGTTGAAATTCCGAACGCGATGAACGTGATTTTCGCGGGCATCCGCACGGCGCTGGCGATCAACGTCGGGACCGCGCCGCTGGCTTTCCTGGTCGGTGGCGGCGGGCTGGGCGAGTTGATCTTTACCGGGATCGACCTGAACGACTTCGGCATGATGCTGGCCGGCGCCGCGGCGACCGCGCTGCTGGCGATTGCGGTCGATCTGGGCTGCGGCTTGATTCAAAACATTGCAGTGTCACGGGGCTTGAGGTTGGCCGGACGCGAATGAATCTGAAGACCATAGACAAAAATCAATAATATGAGGTGCACGATGATTTATCGAATGCTGGCCAGTCTGATCTTTACCCTGAGTCTTGCTTGCGGTGTTGTGGGCAGTGCTTCTGCCAATAACACGATTGTGGTTGGCGGCAAGAAGTTTACCGAGCAGCAATTGGTTGCCGAGATGACGACTCAACTCCTGCGCGCCAATGGCTACAGTGTCGATAAGCGCCCGGATCTGGGTTCTTCCGTATTGCGTGCGGCGCAAGAGAACGGTCAGGTCGATGTGTATTGGGAATACACCGGCACGTCACTGATTACTTACAATAAAGTCACGGATAAGCTCAACGCCGACGAAACCTACAAGAAAATCAGCGAGCTGGATGCGCAGAAAGGCATCACCTGGCTGAACCCTTCCAGGGCCAACAACACCTACGCCTTTGCCATGCGCAAGGAAGAGGCCGAGAAGGATGGAATCGCCTCGATCAGCGATCTTGCGCAGAAGATCGCAACAGGCAAGTCCTACAAGTTTGCCTCCAACGCTGAATTCTTCTCCCGCCCCGATGGCCTGCGTCCTCTGCAAGAGACCTACAAGTTTGAATTTGAGCGCAAGAACATCGTCCGCATGGACGGCGGGCTGACCTATCAGGCGCTTAGGGACGGGCAGGTCGATCTGGCCCTGGTCCTGTCGACGGATGGGCGCATTCCGGCCTTCGGCTTTGTGGTGCTGCAAGACGATAAAGGCTTCTTCCCCAGCTACGCGCTGACCCCGGTGATTCGTACTGAAGTGTTCAAAGAGAATCCGAAAATCGGTGAGTTGCTCAATGCTCTGTCGTCCAGGCTGGATGACGATACCATCGCGGGCCTCAATTCCCGGGTCGATGTCGGCCGTGAATCCATCGAGAGCGTGTCCCGGGAATTCCTGCAAAAGAATCAATTGCTGTAGGAGCTGCCGAAGGCTGCGATCTTTGACGTAGCCTTCAGAACCTACCAGGGCCGGCGGATAACCCCGGCCGTTTTTTACGGTTCTTCACGCAATTCCGGGAAACTGTAGGAGCCAGCTTGCTGGCGATGGACTCAAGTGCACCGCGTTTATCCGGTTCACACGCGTTATCGTTAACGACCATCGCTGCGATGCGGCGACCCGA
>NZ_CATKPZ010000029.1:0-24488 GCF_949767415.1 Pseudomonas sp. IT-196MI5 | reverse complement strand
ATGACGCCGCCGGGCAACTGACCCGCATCGACGACACCCGGCGCGGCGCGCTCAGCTACCGCTACGATCCACTCGGTCGCCTGCTCGCCGCCCAGACCATCAGCGGCGAAGAGACCTTTGCCTTCGATCCGGCCAGCAATCTCCCACAAGGTTACCGGTTACGTATCTCAATGTGTACAGCCCCGCCCCCGACACACCCCGCACTCAAAACCCCGCCACAACGACACACCGCAGATACACCCCATTGATGAAATACGCCCGTCGATTGGCCACGCCGGTCAAACGCTCAATTCACCGGGCACACCGTTGCCCCGTCTCCCTGACCTGAAAGAGATCAATGTCCATGAGCACCTCCATTTCTTCGGCCGTCAAAGGCCTGCACCTGAACCTCGACCGTGCCGGCGACTGGGTTGCGCCTTTGGCGCTGCGGGTGTTCCTCGCCTGGGAGTTCTTCGAGTCGGGCCTGGAGAAATTCAACGGCCAGAACTGGTTCACCGATATCCAGGAGCGCTTCCCGTTTCCGTTCGACCACCTTCCGGCGACGCTGAACTGGGAACTGTCGATGTGGGCCGAACTGATCTTTTCCATGACCTTGCTGCTGGGCCTGGGCACGCGTTTTTCGGCGTTGAGCCTGATGGTGGTGACCCTCGTCGCAACCGCCGCCATCCATTGGCCCGCCGACTGGCACACCCTGAGCGAACTTGCCCGAGGCTATGCCATCAGCAACAAGGGTTACGGCAACTTCAAGCTGCCGTTGATCTACCTGATGGCCTTCACGCCGCTGTTGCTGTCGGGTGGCGGCAAGCTCAGCATTGATGCGCTGCTGGCTCGTTGCTTCTGGCGCCGCTGAAACGAAACCTGCAACGCAGGCACCAGGATGCCGGGCGTTAATCAGTCGCTTACTTGACCAGCCTGGTTTCCCTGGACGGCCGATAGCCAAAATAGGAGCTGTAGCACTTGCTGAAATGGCTGGGAGAAACGAATCCACAGGCGACCGAGACTTCGACGATGGTCAGCGTGGTGTGCTGCAGCAAGCGCCGCGCTTCGGTGATGCGCAAGTCCATGTAATAGCGTTGTGGCGTGGTACCCAGTTGTTCCTTGAACAGACGCTCGATCTGCCGGCGAGAGCGCCCTGCGTAGAGGCACAGCGTCTCCATTTCCAGGGGCTCCTCCAGATTGGCGTCCATCAGGTTGACCACCTCTCTGAGCGGACCACTGACCGAGACGTTAAGCGACGGCTTGATGCGCCGGTAGCGTGAGGCCTCGAACGCCAGAATGTCCTCGATACCATCGGTCAGTGCCTTGTCATACAACCCCCGGATCCACTCCAGGGCCATGTAGAACGTACCGGTCGGGCTCGACGCTGTCAGGCGGTCACGGTCCACCACGTAAGCTTCGCTGGTGACCTGGGTCAGCTTGGCAATTTCCGCCAGCGCCGGGCGGTGTTCCGGGTGAATCGCACAGCGATAACCATCGAGCAGACCGGCGCGTCCGAGAAACCATGCACCGTTCCACACACCAGCCAGGGTAACGCCCTGCTCCGCCGCGTCTTGCAGAAGGCTGATCAATGCCTCGTCGGCGTGCAGATGGGTGCGGTATCCGCCACAGACCACCAGCAGGTCCAGGTTCTGGATCTCGGCATGACTGAGGCAGGCGTCGGGACGGATGACCAGGCCCAGATCACTGATCACCTCGGCGTTCTTCAGGCCGAAGGTTTTCGTTGAAAACAGCTCCGGCCTTAACAGGTTGGCCGTTACGACCGTATCCAGCGCCTGGGTAAACGCCGGCAGCGAGAAATGCTCCAGCAACAGGAAGCCCGCACGCGCTTGCAAAACGGGTTGGCCTTCATGCTCTTTGAGGAAGCGAAGGTTTTTGCCTTTCATCGCTCCGCTGAACTGACGTCGCTCTACCAACGCTCGCCTCGCTTCGTCCTGTCGACGAACCTGTGAAATAACGCTTTGATACCTGTCGCTCCCGACCTGAAAACCTGTATCCCCTGGCGCCGAACATTCGGCGCCTGCACTGTTTACGCAAATTGAGAGCCTTGAGCAAGCCAGTCTTTTGCCGCGCCCCTTAATCCAGTTTGCGCGGGGATTGAACAGAATCGCTCGCGGCGACGCGCTTGGCCCGGGCCGCCAGCACGCCCAAAGGAAAGGCAATCGCCACCGAAATCAGCACCGCCACGCAGACCAGGGCAATGGTCTGCGTGGACGCGACCCTCCTGACGAGCCGCCTCGCGCCGACGCGAACCCCGGTCGATACTGCACAGGCCTTCCCTTCACCGAGGAAACAAACATGTCACTGACTCTTTATTTCCACCCGCTCTCGTCCTTCTGCCACAAAGCGCTGATCGCGCTCTATGAACTGAACATCGCGTTTGAAAAAAGGATTATCGACCTGGGCAACGATGCCGACCGGGCCGAACTTCAGGCGCTGTGGCCGATTGGCAAGTTCCCGGTGCTGCGCGATCACGCCCGGCAAAAGGATGTACCGGAGTCGAGTGTGATCATTGAGTACCTGGACCGGATTCATCCCGGCCAGGCGCAGCTGATTGCACACGATTGGGAAGCAGCCCTGGAAGTACGCCTGTGGGATCGGTTTTTTGACCTGTACGTCCAGGTGCCGATGCAGAAGATCGTCGCTGACCGAATCAATGCCACCAACGGCGACCTGACCCGCGAACGCACCGCGCTGACAACGGCGTACGGCATGCTTGAGCGTCAACTGGCAGCAAGAACCTGGGTGGCCAGCCCGGCGTTCAGCATGGCCGATTGCGCCGCCGCCCCGGCGCTGTTCTACGCCAGCACCCTCGTGCCGTTTCCCGACGATTACCGGCACTTGAGTGCTTATTTCGACAGGTTGGTCCAAAGGCCCTCAGTCACGCGCGTGATCGACGAGGCAAGGCCGTATTTTTCCTGGTATCCGTTTGCCGAGGCCATCCCGGAGCGCTTTCGGTAGAGGCGGACAACGGGCGCAAAAACGCAAAAACCGACGAATAATAACCGCTGGTCGAGTGTTATCTGATTACGCAGGAATAAAAAATGGCAGGGGCGGCTGGATTCGAACCAACGCATGGCAGGATCAAAACCTGCTGCCTTACCGCTTGGCGACGCCCCTGTATCTGTTGCGATGAGTGCCTGGCACTCGCTTTCTTGAGTGGCAACAAGAGCTGTTGCCAGCTTGCACGAAAGGTCCCCTGAGGGCCTGTGCAAGAGTGGGCGCAATTTACCAACTTTTTCCTCGCCTGGGAAGCCCCAACAAAACAATTTGTTTTTTTAAAACAGACGCTTAGTGTTGAAGCGAATCTCGGCCAGTGGTCGACACAGGTTCAGCCCGACCAGGTCTGCTACGCTTTTCCTTACTCGAATGGAATCGGGAATCGTGTGCGCACCACCCTTCCCCTTGCCATCTGAGGGCGCCAATGTGAAAGGCAAATTACTGGCTCCCGCTGCAACCCTACTGGTTGTCGGGGCCGCGATCTACGGGTTGAATACCTGGGAACATATCCAGAGCCAGCGACAGGAAACGGTCTGCAAGGCCGCCCGGGAGCATCTCAACCGGCTGGAAACCCAGACGCGTGCCTTGGCCTCCGGGCTGACGGTCGAAGCCTATGCCGAAGCCGAAAAAGCCGAAGCCGGCCAGTTGGTTCTAGCGCTCGATACCGCAAAAGATGCAGCCGAGGTCGATGCCGTCATCGACAAGCACGCTGCGGCCATCGAGGCGCAGATAACGGCCGAGGACGCAGAGGTCCAGTCTCGGGGCGAGCAACCCTTCCTCGGTCAGGAAATGAAAAAACAACGCATCCCCACCGACGTCAAACAGGAATACAAACGCGCTGAAAAAGCCGTCGCCGAAACCTGCGGATAGTGCCGACTGCCAGCTCCAGGTTTGTCGCCAGCGTCTAGACTTCAGCAAAAGCAGATTGCAACCAGACTCCGCGTTATAACAAAAGACCTGTAAAAAACGAGGGAGTCTCGACTTTGAAAATATCAACCCTCTATGCCATCGCGAGCCTGCTGGTGTCCGTCGCGGTGTCTGCCAACGGCGTCATTCCTGTCCTCGAAATGGACTTCACACGGTCTGCGATGGAAACCCTGAAAAAAATCGGTATCAACGACGCGTGCATCATCGGCGCTTCGAGCCCCGCTGCGTTCACCTACTGCCGGGAAGGATCGATGACACTCTGGAAGTATCAGGCACTGGACCTGGAACAAATGGCGACAATACACAGTGATGCACAACGCCCCACAACGGTTTACCAGCCCATTTCTGTCGTGGAATTCGAGAGCGCGGCCTGTGAACACGAATACAACCTGTCCGCCGCCAAAAAGCCGGCAACGATACGTTGGCTGATCCTCGGCCTGATGGCTGTTTCCTTGCTGATCGGCTTGGTTTACACCTATCGGGCCATTCTGCAGCGCCGCCATGACGCCACCGTGTACTCGCAACCCCATGAGCCAGGGTCGGGCGAATTTCAGGCAACCGCACAAACAAAAGCCCTGGCAGCGTTTGGTCTGGCTGTTGCCGTGGCATTCGTTTACTTCAACTACGCAGGGTATTGAACAACAGGTGGGCGCGCCGTTGCGGCGTGCCCACCCGTCACTCAGTGCGGAGCGCGCGGGATGGTCTTGAGCAGGTCTTCGGGGCTGATGTGACCAACCACGCTGCCCGGTTGCGGCAGGTTGAGGATGTGGCCCTTCATCTTGCCGATGATGTGCATTTCACAAGGCTTGCAGTCGAACTTCAGCGTCAGCACTTCATCGCCGTGGATCAATTGCATCGGTGCAACCTTGGTGCGCACGCCAGTCACGCCCTTGGCCTGTTTCGGGCACAGATTGAAGGAGAAGCGCAGGCAGTGCTTGGTGATCATCACCGGTACTTCGCCGGTCTCCTCGTGGGCCTCGTAGGCCGCATCGATCAGCTTGACGCCATGCCGGTGATAAAAGTCGCGAGCTTTCTGGTTGTACACGTTGGCCAGGAACGACAAGTGCGACTCGGGGTACACCGGCGGCGGGCTGGTTTCGGCCTTGCGGCTGCCACGCGGGTGGGCGGCAACCCGCGCTTCGGTCAGGGCTTCAATCACTTCACGGCGCACGGCCTTGAGCTGCGAGTTCGGGATGAAGTACGCCTGCGGCGCGTCCAGCTTGATGTCGATGGCGTGGTACTGCGTGGTGCCCAGTTGACCGAGCAGATCCTGCAGTTGCTCCAGCGCCTGTTCCGGCTTGTTGGCGGCGCCGAACGGGCCGTTCAGGGTGACGCTGGCGCTGATGCCTTCTTCGCTGGTAGCGGTCAGTTCCAGCTGGTCTTCACGCAGGCGCGCGACCCAGCTCAGGGCGATACGACGCTCGGCGGAGGTCTTTTGCAGCGCCTGTTGCCAGTTGTGATCGAGATTGCGATTCAGCGGATGGTTGGGGCGCAGCTTGTACATCCCCTCCGGCATCTCATTGGGCTCGACGCGATAGCGATAGCGCTTCTCGCCGTCCTCCTCGAACTCGCCTTTGGGTTCGGCGATGTTGGCGCGAAATCCCACCACTTCACGCTTGACCAGCACGTTGAGGCCGTCGCCATTGGACAGCGGCTCGTGCGTCACGACCTGCATGTCACGCTTGGCAACCTTCTCGACCACACCCACTGGCAGACCGGTGAAGGTCGGCGAGTCAAAGGCGCCGATATCGATCTTGCGGTCAGTGACGAAGTAATCGGTGCTGCCGCGGTGGAAGGTTTTTTCCGGGTCGGGCAGGAAGAAGTGCGCGGTGCGGCCGCTGGAGGCGCGGGCCAGGTCCGGACGGTCTTCGAGCACGGCGTCCAGGCGCTGGCGGTAGTAGGCAGTGATGTTTTTCACATAGCCCATGTCCTTGTAGCGACCTTCGATCTTGAACGAACGCACGCCGGCCTCGACCAGGGCGCGGATGTTGGCGCTCTGATTGTTGTCCTTCATCGACAACAGGTGCTTTTCGTAGGCGATCACCCCACCCTTTTCGTCCTTGAGGGTGTACGGCAGACGGCAGGCTTGCGAGCAGTCGCCACGGTTGGCGCTGCGCCCGGTCTGGGCGTGGGAAATGTTGCACTGACCGGAAAACGCCACGCACAACGCGCCATGGATAAAGAACTCGATGGCCGCGTCGGTTTCGTCGGCGATGGCACGGATCTCCTGGAGATTCAGCTCGCGGGCCAGCACCAGTTGCGAGAAGCCGGCCTGATCGAGGAACTTCGCCCGTTCCAGGGTACGAATGTCGGTCTGGGTACTGGCGTGCAGCTCGATCGGCGGAATGTCCAGTTCCATCACCCCCAGGTCCTGGACGATCAGCGCATCGACGCCGGCATCGTACAACTGATGGATCAGCTGGCGGGCCGGTTCCAGTTCGTTGTCGTGCAGGATGGTATTGATGGTGGTGAACACCCGGGCATGGTAACGACGGGCGAATTCCACCAATTGGGCGATATCGCTCACTTCGTTGCAGGCGTTGTGGCGGGCGCCGAAGCTCGGACCACCAATGTACACGGCATCGGCACCATGCAGGATGGCCTCGCGGGCGATGCTCACATCGCGGGCAGGGCTGAGCAATTCCAGGTGATGTTTGGGCAAAGACATAGTTTTTTTAGTCAGGCTTGTCACGGTCGAGGCGTGCATTGTAGCGGCGAAACGCCTGACCGGCACCCGAATGCTGCCGGGTGGCGTTTCGGGCAGGCCTGGCCTGCCTCACCCCCTGTGGGAGCGAGCCTGCTCGCGATGGAAGTTAACGATGACACGGGCATCCTGTATGCACGCGTCGCCCTTATGTTCATCGCGAGCAGGCTCGCTCCCACATTTGTTCGGCGTCGACCACACATCCAGCCCACAGGAAATGTGTGTATGTCTAGCTGAGATCAGGCCTTGGCCGCCATCGCGGTCACTTCCACGCGCATGCCTTCCACTGCCAACGAGGCAACCCCGACAGCAGCGCGCACCGGCCATGGTTTGGCGAAGTAGCGCTTGTAAACCTCGTTGAACGCGGCGCGGTCGGCCATGTCGGTGAGGTAGATGGTCAGGTGCATCACGCGGTCCATGGAACTGCCGGCACGCTCCAGCGCAACCTTCAGCGCTTGCAGGGTGCATTCGCTTTGCAGGGTGATGTCGCCCAGTTCCAGGCTGCCGTCGGCGCGGGTCGGGATCTGGGTGGAGACCAGCACGCCACCGAAACCTGCGACGTCGGAGGAAATCGAATCGGCATCAGGATCGGGGGTAAAGGTCAGGTCGTGGTTTGCCATTGCAGGTTCTCTTGCTTGAAAGGGTAAGGCGAGCGCCTTTTGCGCGGTCAGTTTACAGGGCGATCCCTGGCGCGTCGCTAATCCAGACCGGACGACTGCTCGTGGCCGGTGGCTTGGCGGTACTGGCGCGGGGTCAAGCGTCCATCACTTGAAAAAATCACTCGGCGTCTTGCCGAATTGTTTCTTGAACATGGTCGTGAACGCGCTCGGGCTGTCGTATCCCAGCTCCCCGGCGATGTCGATAATCTTCTCCCCGACGGCGATGCGTTCCAGCGCCAACAGCAACCGCGCTTGCTGGCGCCACTGGCCGAAGGTCATGCCGGTTTCCTTGCGAAACCTGCGCTGGATGGTTTTGGCGTCGAGGCTCAAGCGGGCGCTCCAGTCCGACAACGTCGAGCCATCCCCGGGATCACGCTGCAACGCGGTGCAGATCAGGTTGATCCGTGGATCGGTGGGCTGCGACAGGTTCAACGGCAAGGTCGGCAGGATCGTCAGTTCATCCAGCATCAGCCGCAGCACCCGGGCTTCCCGCGAGTCCGGATCGCCGTTGAAATCGAAATCGACCGAGACCTTGATCAGCTCACTGAGCAATGCGGACACACTCACGGCCCGGGTTTCGGTGGGCAGATCCAGGCTCGCGTCGGGGTGCACGAACACGCTGCGCATCTTGATCGGCCCCACACAGCGAATCGAGTGCACTTCTCCACTCGGCATCCAGATGCCGCGGCTCGGTGGCACCGTCCATTGGCTCGTTGCCGTGTGCACCACCATCACGCCTTCGATGGCATAGATCAGTTGATGCTTTTCATGGGAATGCGGCGCGATATTCCAGTTTTCCGGGTAGTCGGTCGCACTGCTGCGAACGCTCCAGCCGCCCAGGTCGATCTCCGCCAGAAATGTCTTTAATGGTTTGATCATGACGCCCTTTTTTAGATGGTCCATGCCCGAGTTGCGCGAGACGGGCGCCTTCTGGGCCCATAGGATAACGCCGAACCCTGAAATGGGCTGCGCCTTGCGTTCGCAGTTCGCGTTTTTATCCGGAAACTCGCCTATGTCGACCACTACCCTCAGCTCACCCTCGCCCACCGTCTCGGTTGCAAGCCAGGCCAGCCCGCTGGTCATGCGTGTCATCGGCGCTTGCGCCCTGGCGCACCTGATCAACGACTTGATCCAGGCCGTGCTGCCGTCGATCTACCCGATGCTCAAGACCACCTATGGCCTGAGTTTCACCCAGGTCGGCCTGATCACCCTGACCTTCCAGCTCACCGCTTCACTGCTGCAACCGTGGATCGGTTTCTACACCGACCGTCATCCCAAGCCGTGGCTGTTGCCGGCCGGCATGGTCTGCACCCTGATCGGTATTCTGATGCTGTCGATGGTCGGCAGCTTCCCGGCCATTCTCGTGGCCTCGGCGCTGGTGGGGGTTGGCTCGTCGACCTTTCACCCGGAGACCTCGCGGGTGGCGCGCCTCGCCTCGGGCGGTCGCTACGGCCTGGCGCAGTCGACCTTTCAGGTCGGTGGCAACGCCGGCAGCGCCTTCGGCCCATTGCTGGCCGCCGCGATCATCATTCCCTACGGCCAGGGCAACGTCGCCTGGTTCGGCCTGTTCGCGGTATTCGCCATCCTCGTGCAGTACG
Organism: Pseudomonas sp. IT-196MI5; assembly: GCF_949767415.1. Taxonomy (NCBI): domain Bacteria; kingdom Pseudomonadati; phylum Pseudomonadota; class Gammaproteobacteria; order Pseudomonadales; family Pseudomonadaceae; genus Pseudomonas; species Pseudomonas sp. IT-196MI5. Next base: position 15,603 of record NZ_CATKPZ010000029.1, on the reverse strand, counting down.
GCCTGAGCCGCTGGTACCGCAATCACCTGAGCCTGTTCAAGCTCAAGCAAGGCAGCAAGGCCACCCACGGCCTGTCCAGGCGGCGGGTGACCTTCGCCCTGGTGGTGCTGGCGCTGCTGGTGTTCTCCAAATACTTCTACATGGCCAGCTTCACCAGTTACTTCACCTTCTACCTGATCGAGAAATTCGACCTGTCGGTAGCCAGTTCGCAGCTGTACCTGTTCCTGTTCCTCGGCGCCGTCGCAGCGGGCACGTTCTTTGGCGGCCCGATCGGCGACCGGATCGGCCGCAAGCAGGTGATCTGGTTTTCAATCCTCGGCGCCGCGCCCTTCACCCTCGCCCTGCCCTACGTCGACCTGTTCTGGACGGGCGTGCTGAGCATGATCATCGGCTTCATCCTCGCCTCGGCATTCTCGGCCATCGTGGTCTTCGCCCAGGAACTGGTGCCCGGCAACGTCGGCATGATCGCCGGGGTGTTCTTCGGCCTGATGTTCGGATTCGGCGGCATTGGCGCCGCGCTGCTCGGGCATCTGGCGGATATCCATGGCATCGAGTACGTCTACACGCTGTGTTCGTTCCTGCCGCTGTTGGGAATTCTGACCATACTGTTGCCGTCTACCAGACAACACCCGTCGGGTGCGTGAATGGCCAAGGGGGTGTTCTGCTGAACAGGAGAGCACCCTCCAGGTTTGCGGCCCAGCCATCAGGAGGATCAACCCATGAAAATCGTAGTCACCAGCGTGTTTGTCGATGATCAGGCCAAGGCGCTTGCCTTCTACCGGGATGTGCTCGGTTTTGAACTCAAGCACGATATCCCCATGGGCGAACATCGCTGGCTGACGCTGACCTCTCCCGGCGATCCCGATGGCGTCGAGTTGCTGCTGGAGCCCAATGCCCACGGCGCAGCAAAGACGTTCCAGGCAGCGATCAAGCAGGATGGCATTCCCTGCACGTTTTTCGGCGTCGAAGACGTGCAAGCCGAATTTGCCCGGCTCAGCGCCGCCGGCGTGCAATTCACCCGTCCGCCGACAGTGATGGGACCGGTCACCCTCGCGGTACTGGACGACACCTGCGGCAATCTCATCCAGATCGTCCAGCACCACTCAACCGCCTGATCATTTCTGCTACCCGCCCTGTAGCACTCGGTAACACCCAGCCCCAGTGCGGTGCGTCTTTTAAACGCCTTGCCGTCCGCCAACCCGCGCCACACGGGGCCACCCGCCATGGCGTACTTTGTGCATCCAAAGGCCATCTTCCGCTGCCTGTAGCCGCCATGCGCCCCAAGGAACTGAAACTCTGGACCACCGGAGTCGCCCACCTGTTCGACCTGCCTGCCGGGCATGCGCGGCTGTCGGGGTTGAGCCACTGGATCCGGCACATCTGCCCGGTCGATCACTTCGTGTTGTTTGTCTACGAAGGCAATCACCGGCCGCTGGCGTTGTTCGATACGTTCTCGGCGGACAAGCGCGCGGTGTATGTCGACGACTATCAGTGCGGGCCCTACCTGCTCGATCCGTTCTACCTGGCCTGCACCCGCGGCCAGGCGCCGGGGCTGTGGCGTTTGCGCCAGTTCGCCCCCGACCACTTCTACCTCGGCGAGTACTTCCTGACCTATTACCAGCAAACGGGTCTGGCCGAAGAAGTGGCGTTTTTCGTCGACCTCGGCGATGGCGCCACGGCGGTGTTGTCGTTGATGCGTTCCAGCGCCAGCTGCGCCTTCAGCCGGGACGAAATGCAGTTGGTCGAATGCGCGCAAGCGGTGGTCGAACAGGTCATCAACGAAGCCTGGCGCTTGCGCCAGGCCCAACAACCGCGACCGGCGCAGGACCTGGACTTCAAGATCCGCGAAGCCTTCGACCACTTCGGCGCACACATCCTCACCGGCCGCGAGCAGGAAATCGTTCAACTGTTGCTGCGCGGCCACTCCAGTGCTTCGGTGGCCGAACAACTGAACATCAGCCCCGGCACGGTGAAGATTCACCGCAAGAACATCTACGCCAAGCTGGGCATTGGCAGCCAGTCGGAATTGCTGGGGTTGTTTATTCGGGAGTTGACGGAGGATCCGTTGCAGGTGCCGGGCCTCAAGCTGCAAGCCTGATACCTGCAGGTTAGTAGAGAACCCTGTAGGAGCGAGCCTGCTCGCGATGGCGTCAGTACGGCCAACATCCCTGTTTCTGATACACCGCCATCGCGAGCAGGCTCACTCCTACAGGTTTATCGGTGTTCTGGAGATTGTGGTCAGGGCGGATCAAGCCGATCCAGCGCCCGGTTCACCGCCAACTCACCCAACATGATCACCTGCGCAATCCCCAGCAGCGCATTGCGACTCGTCCCTTCCAGATGATCCACCAGATCGTTGGCCATGACATTGGCCGACGCCAGCGATTCACAGGCGTGCACCAGCAAGGTTTCGGTATTGAGCTCGGGATTGACGATGAACATCGTGCCGGGTTTGCGCGGCGTTGCCATGATGTGGGGGCTGGGGTTGAGCGCGCGCTCGGCGGCCTCGTTGAGTTTGTTTGAATCGAGACTTTCGCACGGAGATGCGGGATCGGTGTTCGGCGGGTTGGGTGTGACCTTGAACATAGTGAAACTCCTTGTACCGTAAAAAGGAGCCATCACTCTCACGCTACCAAACGTTGGGTGGTGGCCATACGCAGGTTGGTAGACCGGGTACAAGGAAACCGGCGCGCCCGAAGGTGCCCTGTGCATGGCCACCATGTAGCAGAGCAGAAAAACGCTGCTGATAGTGACGCATTGCACCTTGTAACACCGGGCTACCAAACCCGATCACTGTTGTTATTCAGCGACCGGCAAACGATAAGATCCGACCCCAAGGCGCACAAGCCGGCGGATTCTGGCGTACCTGTAGGCAACGACGCAAGGTGGTGTAGCCTTCGCGAAGTAACTCCGGGTGTCTTTAAACACGCATCTGCATTTTGTAGGAGCGAGCCTGCTCGCGATGGTCGTTAACGAATACGTGTGATGACTGGCTGAACGCAGCGATCTTGAGCCCATCGCGAGCAGGCTCGCTCCTACAACAAGCGCTCCTATCCCCCAAGGGATATATACACCGCAAAACCCCGATTGCTAGTTTGGCCCCCGACGCACTGACTCATCACTGCAAGGGAGCCCGCCTCGTGAACGACACCCCGCCAAGCGATATCGAATTCTGCAATGTGGTCAAGCGCTATGGTGAGGTGCAGGCCGTCAGCGGTCTGGATTTCGCGGTGCGGCGTGGCTCGTTTCATTCCTTCCTCGGCGGTTCGGGCTGTGGCAAGACCACCACCCTGCGCATGATCGCCGGCTTCGAGCAGCCCACCAGCGGTGAGGTGCGGCTGGCCGGCAAAAGCGTGGCCGGTGTGCCAGCGTTCGAGCGGCCGGTGAACATGGTGTTCCAGCATTACGCGTTGTTCCCGCATCTGACCGTGGCGCAGAACATTGCCTACGGCCTGCGTTATCGCAATCCACGCCCGGACAAAAAGCAGCAACTGCGTATGGCCGATGAAGCGCTGGAGATGGTGCGCCTGAGCGGCTTCGGCCAGCGCAAACCGAGTGAATTGTCCGGCGGCCAGCAACAGCGTGTCGCCCTCGCCCGCGCCTTGGTCAACAAGCCGACAGTGTTGCTGCTCGACGAGCCACTGGCTGCACTGGACCGCAAGCTGCGCAAGGAGATGCAATCGGAATTGCTGCGCCTGCAACGGGAGGTCGGTATCACCTTCGTGCTGGTCACCCATGACCAGGAAGAAGCCCTGTCAATGAGCGACAGCATCAGCGTGATGCACAACGGTTCGATCATCCAGACCGCCACCCCGGAACAACTCTACGAAGCCCCGGCCAGCCGTTACGTGGCCGACTTTATCGGCGAGTCGAACCTGTTCGACGGCACCGTGCGCCAGCTCAACGGCAACTCGGTGGTGCTGCGCACCGGTCAAGGGCTGGAACTGACCAGCCCGTTGACACCTACCGGCAAGGGCCTGAGCGCCAACGCCGCCGGTTGCATTGCGGTGCGGCCGGAGCTGATCAGCATCGCCGGGGCCGGCGCCGAGATGAGCCGCGAAGTGAAGCTGCAAGGCTGCGTCGAGGACCGCATCTACCTGGGCAACTCCACCGAATACCGTGTGCGCACCCAAGCCTTCGGCGTGGTCTGCGTGCGGGTGCCGCGTCAGCAGGATCACGGCGCCAATGCATTCGAACACGGCGCGGCAGTGCGCGTCGGCTGGGATCACGCCAATGGCCTGGCCATGGCGTTGTAAATCATCGATTCGTTTCATCAACCGGATATGGAGCGTGCTATGGACCAGAAGACTTTTATAAAAACCCTGCGCAGCTGGCAGAACGGCTCGATCAGTCGCCGCGAGTTCCTCGGCCGCACCGGCCTTGGGATCGCCGCCGCCGTGGTCGCCACCAACATGCCCGGCCTGCTGACCTCCACCGCCGAGGCCGCCGAGCAAACCAGGCTCGGTGATCGCCTGTCGCTGGCGACCTGGCCGAACTACCACAGCCAGGAAAACCTCGACGCTTTCGCCAAGACCACCGGCGCCCGGGTGTCGATGAGCGTATTCGGTTCCAACGAAGAAATGCTCGCCAAATTGCAGGCCGGCGGCAGTGGCTGGGACGTGCTGGTGCCGACCAACTACACCATCAGCACCTACGTCGGCCTGGGCCTGATCGAACCGCTGGACCTGTCGCGCATTCCCAACTTCGACGCCTCGGCGTTCCAGCAGAAATTCATGGCCCAGGGCACGGTAGACGGCAAGGTCTACGCGGTGCCGAAAAACTGGGGCACCACCGGCATGCTCTACGACACCGGCAAACTGAAAAACGGCCCGACCAGTTGGAAGGAGTTCTGGGTCGCTGCCCAAGGCCCGGCCAGTGGCCGCACGATGGTCCACGACTACCAGTTGACCGCCATCGGCAACGCGCTGAAAAGCTTCGGCTACAGCTTCAACTCCCTGGACCCGAAAGAACTGGCCGATGCGGAAAAACTGCTGATCGAGGTCAAGCCGCACCTGTTTGCAATCAACTCCGACATCCAGCCATCGATGCGCAGCGGCGATGCCTGGCTGGCGATGTCCTGGACCGGCGACGCCTCGCAATTGCACCGCGACAACGCGCAAATGCAGTTCGAACTGGGCAAGGAAGGTGGCGAGCTGTGGAGCGACTTCTTCGCCATCCCCAAAAGCTCGGAGCACAAGGACGCCGCCTACGCGTTCATCAACTACCTGCTCGACCCGCAGCACAACAAGCTGGAAGTGCTGAGCCATGGCTACCCGAGCGGCGACAAGCGTGTCGACGCGCTGCTGCCGGTGGCGATGCTCGATGATCCGATCATGTACCCGGCCGCCGAGGCCCTGAGCCCGCTGGAGTTCGGTGCCGCCACGACGCTGACCAGCCCGGCGCGCGCCGAACTGATGGCGCGTTTCAAGTCCGCCTGATCGCTTGACCATGGCCAATGAGGAGTCACCCATGAATGCCGCCGCCCACCCGCAAACGGTGCAGCCGGGCCGTGCCCTGTCGGTCGAGGTTCGCCAACGGCGCAGCCTGGGCCGGCGCATCACCCTGCTGATGCTCTTGCCTTCGACCCTGTGGTTCCTGCTGCTGTTGTTGATGCCACTGGTGATCATCCTGGTCTTCAGTTTCGGCTCGCGCAGCGCCGTGGGCGGTTACGCCGGTGGCTTCACCCTGGCCAACTACCTGAACCTCGGTTCTCGCGGCGCGGCGTTCAGCAACACGCTGATGCTGGCGCCGCTGGGCACGCTGGTGTGTCTGGTGGCGGCTTATCCGCTGGCGTACTTCCTCGCGGTCAAGGTCTCACGGAACCGCTCGCTGTTGCTGACCCTGGTGATCGTGCCGTTCTGGACCAGTTTCCTGATCCGCACCTATGCGTGGATTTTCATCCTCAGCGGCAAGGGCATTCCGGCGCTGCTGGTCAGCCTGGGGCTTGAGGATGTGCGGCTGATCAACACGCCGTGGGCAGTGCTGATCGGCATCGTCTACGGCTACCTGCCGCTGATGGTGTTCCCGATCTACGTCAGCCTGGAAAAACTCGACAAGCGCCTGCTCGAAGCCTCGGCGGACCTGGGTGCCAGCGCCTTCGAAAGCTTGCGCCGAATCACCCTGCCGCTGTCCGCGCCGGGGATCATTACCGGGGTGATGCTGGTGTTCATCCTGTTGATGGGCGAGTTCCTGATCCCGGCCATTCTCGGCGGCGGCAAGGTGTTCTTTGTCGGTAACGCGCTGGTCGACCTGTTCCTGCAATCGCGCAACTGGCCGTTCGGCAGTGCGCTGGCCATGACGCTGGTGGCGATGATGCTGCTGATCATCGGCCTGTACTTGAAACTGGTGGCGCGCTACGGCGGCAGCCCTGCCGACGGAGGTCTGTGACATGTGGCTGCGCAGCTATTCCACCTCGTTGTACCTGTTCCTCTATGCGCCGATTGCCTTGATCGTGCTGTTCAGCTTCAACGCCGGGCGCAGTGGCCTGGCGTTCCAGTGCTGCTCGGTGCAATGGTTCGGCACCGCGTTCGGCAACCCGTTCATCATGGAAGCCTTGGGCAACAGCGCGCTGATTGCCGCAAGTTCCGCGGTGATTGCCACGCTGTTCGGCACCCTGGCGGTGTTCGGCTTGCAGCGTTGCGGCGCCAAGGTGCGCCTGCTGTTCGATGCGCTGACCTACTGCGCGATCATCGTGCCGGGCATCGTCATCGGCATCTCGACGCTGATTGCCTTCATCAGCCTGTTCGACCTGATCAACCCGCTGCTGGCGAGCTGGTTGCCGACAATGCCGAAGTTGAACATGGGGTTCTTCACCGTGATCGCCGCACACTCGCTGTTCACCATGGCCCTGGTGATGGTGATCGTGCGCAGCCGCGTCGACTCGCTGGACAAGGCCTTGCTGGAAGCCTCGGCGGACCTGTACGCGCCACCGCTGGACACCTTCTGGCGGGTGACCCTGCCGCAGATCAGCCCGGCGATCATGGCCGGGTTCCTGCTGGCCTTCACCTTCAGCTTCGACGATTTCATCATCGCGTTCTTCGTCGCCGGTTCCGAAACGACGCTGCCGATCTACATCTTTTCCTCCATCCGCCGCGGCGTGACGCCAGAGATCAACGCGATTTCCACGGTGATCATCTGCGTGTCGCTGGCCCTGCTGTTCACTTCCCGCCATCTGCAAAACCGCCGTACCGGCGTCCAGGAGTCTCACCATGCGTGATCAGCTTTACATCAACGGCGAATGGGTCAGTCCGGACCTGGGCGGCTATCTGGACGTGATCGATCCGGCTACCGAACAGGTCTTCCACCGCGTGGCGGCGGGCACTGAAGAGGATGTCGATCATGCCGTGCGTGCGGCCCGTCGCTCCTTCGACAATGGTTGGGGCCAGACCGGCGGCGCCGAGCGTGCGCAGTGGCTGGAGGCGCTGGCCGATGAGCTGGAACGTGGTCAGCAGGCGCTGGCGGAACTGGAAGTGCGCGACAACGGCAAGCCTTTGCCCGAAGCACAGTGGGACATCGGCGATGCGATTGGTTGCTTTCGTTACTACGCCGGTTTGGCCCGCGAACTGGACCAGCAGCAGGACCAGCCGCTGGCCTTGCCGGACGCGCGTTTTCGCTGCCGCATCCGCCACGAGCCGATTGGCGTGGCCGGGCAGATCATCCCCTGGAATTACCCGCTGCTGATGGCTGCCTGGAAGGTGGCGCCAGCGCTGGCCGCCGGGGCCACGGTGGTGTTGAAACCGTCCGAACTGACGCCATTGACCGCGCTGGAACTGGCAGCCGCTGCCGATCGTATCGGCTTGCCCGCCGGGGTGCTGAACCTGGTCACCGGCCTCGGCGCCGACGCCGGCAGCCCACTCACCGAACACCCGGGCGTGGACAAACTGGCCTTCACCGGCAGCGTGCCCACCGGGGCGAAAATCATGTCGGCGGCGGCGCGGGACATCAAGAACATCAGTCTGGAACTGGGCGGCAAGTCTGCGTTCATCGTGTTCGACGACGCCGATGTCGACGCAGCGGTGGAGTGGATTCTGTTCGGGATCTTCTGGAACCAGGGCCAGGTGTGCAGCGCGACTTCACGCCTGCTGGTGCAGGAAACCATCGCCCCACGCCTGATCGAACGGCTGGTGGAAGAAACCCGCAAGATCAGCATCGGCCCTGGCATGCAGCCCGGCGTGCTGCTCGGGCCGCTGGTCAGCCAGGGCCAGTACGACAAGGTGCTGGGGTTCATCGACCAGGGCCTGGCCAGCGGCGCCCGTTTGCTCACCGGCGGACGGCGACCGGCGCATCTGGCCGAAGGGTATTTCATTGAGCCGGCGATTTTCGATGAACCAGGGCACAGCAGCATTTTGTGGCGCGAAGAAGTGTTCGGCCCGGTGCTGTGCATCAAGCGTTTCAAGACCGAAGAACAAGCGGTGCAAATGGCCAACGCCAGCCGCTTCGGCCTCGCCGCCGCCGTGATGAGCACGGATTTGCAGCGCACCGCCCGGGTCGCCAACCAGTTGCGCGCCGGGATTGTCTGGGTCAATTGCTCGCAACCAACCTTCGTCGAAGCGCCCTGGGGCGGCATGAAACACAGCGGCATCGGCCGCGAACTGGGCCAATGGGGGTTGCACAATTATCTGGAGGTCAAGCAGGTGACCGAGTACGTCAGTGACCAGCCTTGGGGGTGGTACTTGAAGTAAACAACTCCCACAGGAATTGTGACCAGCCGTGGGATTGGCGTTCACTGAAGATCAAAACTGTGGGAGCGAGCCTGCTCGCGAAAGCGGTGGGTCAGCCGACATCTCTGTTGGATGTGTCGGCCTCTTCGCGGGCAAGCCCGCTCCCACAGTGGATTTTCGGCGTGGCGTAAAGCCGGCTTGTGGCAACGGGTCGACAACGCGTAACTTGAATAGCCTGCCCTTCAAGACACGCCGGAGTTGATCCATGCGCATCGCCTTGCTGTCCGACATGCACCTGTCCGTCAACACGATCCCTTTTCCCGCCGTGGAGGCCGATATTGTCGTGCTCGCCGGGGACATCGCCCGGCCGGCCAAGGCCATCGAGTGGGCCAGGGCGTGCCCGGTTCCGCTGCTGTACGTGGCGGGCAATCACGAGTTTTATGGCAGCGACCTGGTCTCCACCTACGAACAGTTGAACAGCCTGGCGCAAGGCACACAGATCCACGTATTGGAACGTTCGGAGTACGTCCACGACGGCGTACGTTTTCTCGGTTGCACGCTGTGGTCTGACTACCGTCTGCTCGACAGCCCCGTGGATCGGGCGCTGGGCATCGATCTGGCGACCCAGTTGATCCGTGACTTCAGCCACATCAGGATCGCCCCCGATTTCCCCGACCTGTTCACGCCGGCCATTTCCCAACTGGTGTTTCTGCAGACCGTCGCCTGGCTGGAAGACTGCTTCACCCGCGACAGCAGCACACCCACGGTGGTGGTCTCGCATTTCGCCCCGACCCGGTCGAGCATCAGCCCGACGTTTGCCGATTCACCGATCAACTCAAGCTTCGTCTCGGACCTCGAAGCGCGGATCAAAGACTGGCAGCCGGCACTGTGGCTGCATGGCCATACCCATGGCAGCTTCGATTATCGGGTGGGCAGCACCCGCGTGCTCTGCAACCCCCGGGGATATGCCAAAAATGGCATCAACGAAAATCCTCATTTCGATGAGGCCTTGGTGATCGATCTGGAGTTCTGAGGTAACGCTCAGATCAACAGCTGCAGCGCATCGAACAGTTCGACATTCTCCGAAAGCCCCTACCCCACGTCTGGCGCGAAACGTTGCGCGTACTCCCTGGGACTCACGCCAAGGCGCCGGACGAAAACCTTCCTCAGTACGTCAATGCTGTGATAACCGCATCGGCGTGCGACCTCCTCCATCGAACGCCCACCCAGTTCGAGCTCCCGGCACGCGGCTTCCAGCCGAACGTCTTCAACGTACTTGGCCGGGGTGGTCTGCAACTCGCGCTGAAAGATCCGGATCAAGGTTCGGACACTGGTAGCAAAACGGTCTGCGAGGATTTCCACGGTCAACTGTGAACTCAGGTGCTCACTGATCCAGTGGCACAGCCCATCCAGATTTGAACCGGGCACCTGCTGCGATTGCAGGGCGACACTGAACTGCGCCTGCCCACCGGGACGGCGCAGGAACAGTACCAGGTTTTTCGCGATGTCCAGCGCAACGTCATCCCCCAGGTCTTCGCTGACCAACGCCAAGGCAAGGTCGATGCCTGCCGAGATACCGGCCGAGGTATAGACGTTGTCGTCCTTGATCCAGATCGGATTCGGATCGACCTGCACCTTGGGATAACGCTCGGCAAGATCGCGCGCCATGCGCCAGTGAGTCGTCGCCCGGCGCCCGTCCAGCAGCCCTGCGTCTGCCAGGGCGAACGCGCCGACACAGATCGAGCACACCCGTCGTACGCTTTCGGACCTCGTGCGTATCCATTCGATGGCCGCCCCGTCCAGTCGATCGATTGCCTGCCAGCCCGTCGCCACGATCAACGTGTCGATGGTCTTGTCGGCACGCCGCTCGTGCTCGAGGGTCGTGTGCGCCATGAGCCCGATGCCGGTGCTGCTGGCCATTTGCGGGTCGACGCCCGCGCAGACCAGTTCAAGCACGTAGGGCGCGAAGGCTCCGTCGTGCAGAGTGTTCGCCAGGGAAAACACCTCGGCCGGGCCGATGACGTCGAGCCCATCGACGGGTGGCAACCCCAGAATCACCACGCGTCTTGGTGTACGGCCCCTCAATGCATGGTCGGGTTTTTTCTTGCTCATCACGGCGGACTCCTGCACGTTCGAGGCGCCAATATTGGCACAAATCATCCGTTAATAGTCAATTGCGCCACACGGCGAATCCCTAGAGTGAATGGCAAGTCAACGTCATTCCCGGGAGGCACCATGAATACACCCATCAACATTGGCGGCTTCAGCGCTCCAGACTCCGAGCTAGCCCGCAAAGCCGCATCGCTCGTGGAGCGCGTCCACTCCAGGGCGCTTTTGCATCATGTGCACCGGACATGGTGGTTTGCCGAATTCCTTGGCCAGCGCCGGGGCTTGCAGTACGACCGGGAAGCGGTCTACCTCGCCGCACTGCTGCACGATCTGGGGCTGACGCCCGAGTTTGCCGCCGACCAGCGCTTTGAAGTCGATGGCGCCGAAGCCGCCCGTCGTTTTCTGCGGGCAAACGGTTATCCGCAGGCAAAAGCTGAACAGGTCTGGGATGCGATTGCCCTGCACTCCAGCGCCGGCATCGCCGAGCGCAAACAGCCGGAAATCGCCCTGATCTATCTGGGCGCCCATGTCGATGTCATGGGCCTGCACCTGGATGAAATCACCCCTTCGCTGGTCGACGACACGCTCGCGCTTTACCCCCGCATCGGCATGAAGGCGGCCTTCACCCAGGCCATTGCCGAGGTGGCCAGGAACAAACCCCATACGGCCATTGGTACCGGGCTCGCCGATGTCGGGCGCCGCCATGTCCATGGCTTCGATTGCCCGAATGTCTGCGACCTGATCGACAACGCACCCTTCGACAGCTGATCCACTTCCCGTTTATTACAGTGAGAGAACCCATCATGCAGCCACACAAATACCTCATCACCGGAGCAACCGGTAAAACCGGCATCTACACCGTCCGTCATCTGCTCAATGAAGGTCATGCAGTGCGCGCCTTCGTGCATCAACTGGACGAACGCAGCGCCGCCTTGCAGAACGAGGGCGCCGAAATCTTTGTCGGCGACCTGCTGGAACATGACGACATTTTGCGCGCCATGGATGGCGTGACCGGCGCGTACCTGTGCTACCCGGTTCGCCCCGGCTACATTCAGGCAACCGCCTATTTTGCCGATGCCGCTCGGCGCGCAGGCGTCGAGGTGGTGGTGGAAATGTCGCAGATTTCCGCGAGGGAAGACTCTCTGAGCCATGCCGCCCGCGACCACTGGATCGCCGAGCGCGTACTCGACTGGTCGGGCGTGCCAGTGGTGCACATTCGCCCGACGTTCTTTTCCGAATGGCTGATTTTTCCGTGGGTGCTGGATCAGATCGTCAAGGAAAACAAAATAACGCTGCCGTACGGTAGCGGGCGGCACGCACCGATAGCCGCCGAAGACCAGGCCCGTGTGATCGCCAGGCTCCTGACCCAGCCGACCGGCCATATTGGCAAGACCTACCCGTTGTGCGGTCCCGTCGAACTGAGCCATCAGCAAATTGCCGAGCAAATCAGCGCCATCGTCGGCCGCACCATCACCTACAGTCCGTCGACGCTGGAAGAGTATCGCCAGCACCTGCAGACCTACGATCTGCCGGAATTTGTCATCCAGCACTTCCTGGCGGTGGCCGTCGATTACCAGAACGGGATCTTTTCCGGAGTGGATGGCGTGATCGGGCAGATAACCGGTCAAACGCCGCAAACGGTGGCTGACTTCGTAGGGGCCAATCGCCAATTATTCGAACAGTGACCGCGGGCGTATGCGTCGGGTATTCAAGTATCCACGCTCGCGCCCGATGCAACGCCGGCAACCCGCTACACTTTCCTCGCTCCGCCGCTGCACCCCAGCGGCCAAGATCCCTGACGTCTGATCTGGAGGTATCCCATGAACGACAGCAGCGAACTCACCACCTTTACCGGCTGGGCCGCCACGGCAGCAGGCGCGCCACTGGAACCCTTCAGCTACGATCCCGGCCCGCTGGGCAGCGATGAGGTGGAAGTCGCCGTGGAATATTGCGGCGTCTGCCACTCCGACCAGTCGCTGATCGACAACGACTGGGGCATCAGCAGCTACCCCTTTATTCCCGGCCACGAGGTGGTCGGCCGTATCGTGCGGGTGGGCGACCAGGTTCGCGGCCTGGAAATGGGCCAACGAGTGGGCATCGGTTGGTACAAGGGCAGTTGCATGCATTGCACGTCGTGCATCGAAGGCTCGCATAACCTGTGTCGCACCGTGCAACCGACCATCATCGGCAGCAATGGCGGCTTTGCCGACCGCATTCGCTCGCACTGGGCCTGGGCCCTGCCGATCCCGGACGGGCTCGATCCGGCGATGGCCGGGCCGTTGTTCTGTGCCGGTTCGACCGTGTTCAACCCGCTGGTGGAATTCGGCATCAAGCCCACTGACCGGGTCGGCGTGGTGGGCATCGGCGGCCTCGGTCACCTGGCGCTGCGCTTCCTCAACGCCTGGGGCTGCGAAGTCACCGCCTTCACCTCATCGCTGAGCAAGCAGGACGAAGCCAGGCGCCTGGGCGCGCACAAGGTGGTCGCCTCGACCGATACCGATGCGCTCAATACCATTGCCGGCACCCTGGATTTTCTCCTGGTCACCGCCAACGCCAACCTCGACTGGACCGCCATGCTCGCCACCTTGCGCGGCAAGGGTCGCCTGCACTTTGTCGGCGTCGTGCCCGACGCCATCCCGGTGCACGTGTTCAACCTGATTCCCCAGCAAAAAGTCTTGTCGGCCTCACCGGTCGGCTCACCGGCCAACACCGCGATGATGCTGGAGTTCTGCGCCCGCCATCAGATCCTGCCGCAGGTCGAGATGTTTCCCATGAGCCGGATCAACGAAGCCATCGATCATTTGCGCAGCGGCAAGGCGCGCTACCGCGTGGTGCTGGATGCCAGTCAGTGACAGGCGACGAACGAAGAGAAAGGGCCGCTTGTTCAAGCGGCCCTTTTTTGCCCTCAGGGGTTGGTCACCTGTGCCGGCAGCGCTGGCATGTGCGGGTCATGCCAGGTGAACCGATAGGCTTTGCCGGCCTCTTGCGGGAGGCATTTGCCGTTGTCGGCATCCGCGCCTGCGATCGACCAGTTCGCCCGTGAGTTTTCGCCCAGTTCACGGGCCGCTTCGGGTTTGAAGCACTGGTTCAGCACGTCATCCGGCACCAGAGCGTAGGCCTTGGGGTGTTCGCGCAGATACTGCGCAGCCTTCTCGACGGAGGAATAATCCATGCCGAAATGCACGATTGGCTGACGGGCGAACAACCAGTGCCCTTCCTCCCAGTTGACCAGCACCAGATCGGCGCCCTGGGTCATGATCGCAGCCTGCGCCATGAGCACCTGATCAATGTTGGCGCCATCCTTGAGCGGTTCGATGAAACCACGGGCGAACCACAGTACGAACCAGGTCGCAGCCAATGCCGGGAACACCCGACGCAAACGCGGGTGCCTTTTGAACCAGCGCTTGAGCAGCCACGGGATCAACGGTGCGGCGACCAGCACCAACCCAGGCAGCGCCGGGTAGATGTACAACTTGCGCTTACCAGTGCTGATGCAGAAAAACAGCACCACCAGCAGTACCCAACCGAGCAATACCAGGACCCGGCCGTCACGTTTTTGCAACTGCCGGCGCCAGGCGGGCACCAGCCATGGCAGCACCAGCACCAGCGGTAGCCAGTACTGCGGAATCACGTTGGTGAAGAAGTACCAGAACGGTTCGCGGTGATGCCACGCGGCGGCATAACGGCCCGCGGTCTGGTGCAGGAGGATCTCCCGCGCATAGGCAATTTCGTCAGCGCTGCCATTGACGATGATGGACAACGCCAACGGCAACAGCCAGATCGCAATCGCTGCCAGCATCATCACCACCCCCAGCAACCACTTGCGTGCCTCGCCGGGCATGGCCACCACACCGGGCCAGTCTTTGCGCACCGCATAGGCGTAAGGGATCAGCAACAGCGCCGGCAGGAACCCCACGCCCTTGGTGATCACGCCAATGCCCATGGCCGCGCAGCCCGCGTAAAACCAGCGCCACGCAGGTCCCAGCAGCAGGTGCCGCGCCAGGCCGTAGAGGCCCAGGGAGGTGAACAGAATCAACAAGCTGTCGATCTGGCCAGTGCGCAGGATGCTGTAGGTCTGGTACGTCGCCAGGTACAACAGCGCAGCGTTGCGCCCGGTGCGCTGGGTCCACAGGCGACGACCCAGGTCATAGACCATCGCCGTGACCGTCACGGCCGAAAACAGCCCCGGGATATACAGGGCGATGTTCGGCTTGCCGGTCAGCCAGGTGAAAAACGCCACCGTCCACATGAAAATCGGCGGCTTGTCACCGTAGATCTCGGCGGCCCGGTGCGGGATCAGCCACGAGCCGTTTTGCAGCATCTCCAGTGCGACGCCGAGGAAACGCTCCTCGTCCACATTCTGTGCCTGACGCATCCCCAGCCCCGCGCCGATCAACAGCAGGGCAAGCAGCATCAGGCCCAGGCATTCGACCCTGGGCGACAGTGATCTACGCATGGTTTATTCCTTCACGCTTGTGCTTTTGGCAATCAATTGCAGGTTGCGAAAATAGACGATGGAGCCAAAGGCCTGCCCAGCGATGAACACCGGGTCCTGGCGATAAATGGCGTAGGCGAGCAACAAGGTGCTGCCGACGATGCTCAGGTACCAGAAGTTGGTCGGGATCACGCTGCGCTTCTTGTACTCGCTGTACAGCCACTGCAGGACAAACCGCCCGGTAAAGGCCACCTGCCCCGCAAAGCCGACCAGCAGCCACAGGGTTTCACGAGTCAACGTCATCCTTCGATCTCCTGGGCAATGGTGTTCAGCCGCGTGCGCTTGATCAGCCACCAGACGCCGAACAAATCGAGAATGCCAACCAGGGCGCGGTCGAGA
>NZ_CATKPZ010000028.1:0-29026 GCF_949767415.1 Pseudomonas sp. IT-196MI5 | reverse complement strand
TCTGTCGTGACCTTCAGCTATGGGTCGGATAGCGACCACCAGCCATAGTGACGGTCGATGCTAGACCGTCACTATCCGACCCAATATAGACAGGCCGTCCCACCAAAGTAAGGTTGCAGCATGAGGTCTAACCCTTCGTTCAAGCGGACCGGAATCAACCGAACTGAATCTTGCATCCATTGATACGGGTGCGGCGGTCACTGGTGAGGGGATAACCCATGAGTAACCCCAACCCGAAACGCCAAGGGCCTGCGATCATGCAGGCCCAGTCAGGTTGGGTACGCCGCGATGGGTAACCGCTGTGTTAACCCAACAGCGGCATTCTGCTTGGAGCCAGTATCTACGCAGCCTGTAGGCATTCAATGCGCGACCTATCAAGCGGCACTCGCCTCATTGGTAGGATTTAAATAGCAGGCCATCTCCCGTTCGACAACGTCGATCTCATTTAGCCCCCAATTTGTCAGGGGCGCGGAAGGCTTGCCGGTCGACGCAAAACTAGCCGCCAGCAGACGGGTCATCAGCGTCTTTGCCAAGTCCAGTTGCTTCTGAAGCTCCTGAGCCGCGCGATCAGCCTCATCCAGGCGCTGTTGCAGGGCATCGCGCCCTGCAGTGATCTGTCCAATACTGGCCGCCGTTTCATGTGGGTCGACCATCACTGCCGTTTTTTCTTCCAAAGATTTATCACTCATCAATGTGCTCGTTCGCTCAGGTTCAAGGTCAGGCGCGCGCAGGCCTCGCTTCACTGAGATCGGCACGAGAGTTTATTCCTACAGTTTTCTATCGCACTGACGCGCAAGGCGCCGACCAACGGCAGCGTAACCCATCAGCGAACCCAGCCTAGTTGTAGGTAATTACACGGACTTGCCCACCCATTTGCATTCGACCTGACCAATCATTTGCATCGGATTTGACCATCACGCTGCGTGGCCATGACCGGCAGAGAACGACCCTAAGCAGCCTCTGACCATCGGCTGCTATCGGTCGATTGAATGGGCTGATCGGTTCCGCTTTGCACATCACCGCAAACCCGGAGCCGTTGGCAAAACACGCTCTCCAGCGCGAAGCGGTGATCCCTTTGTTCGTCCATGATTTAACGGTATGTTGAAGTCCTCAACTCAAGGGCGACCCATGGCCATCCACGCACCCACCCCCACGCAAAAACACTTGGCAGTGTTAATCGATGCCGACAATGCCCCTGCAGCAATTGTCGAAGGTTTATTCGAAGAAATCGCCAAGTACGGTGTCGCCAACGTCAAGCGGATCTATGGCGACTGGACTGGCCCTCAGTTGGGTGGATGGAAAAAGGTGCTACTCGACCATTCGATTCAGCCTATCCAGCAGTTCGCGTACACCAAAGGTAAGAACGCAACAGACAGTGCCTTGATCATCGACGCAATGGACCTGCTGTACACCCGACGCTTCGACGGTTTCTGCCTGGTTTCGAGCGACAGTGACTTCACCCGCCTCGCTTCGCGGTTACGAGAAGAAGGTTTGACGGTCTACGGGTTTGGTGAAGAAAAAACCCCGAGACCGTTCGTGTCGGCCTGCGACAAGTTCATCTATACCGAATTGCTGCGCGGTGAGGTGCTTGTTGTTGCAAGCAATGGACATGATCGACCCGAACCCGAGCCACCCGCCGAAATCGAGGTCGTCAAAGTCGCCAGTACGCCCGAGGTAAAAAAGCTACCCAAGGCACCAGTAAGTTTCATCGCAAAGATCTTGGATGACATTGCCGACGAGGACGGCTGGGCTCACTTGGGTGCACTGGGCACCAACATCAGCAAATTGAGGCCTGAGTTCGACCCTCGCACCCATGGTTATAAAAAGCTCAGTGAGTTGATCAAGGGGTATCCGGATACGTTTGAACTGCAAACTAGAGGAACGTCGGGAGTGGGCGGTTCAATACTCTATGCCCGGCACCGACAGCCGAGCTCATAGCCCCCATCACCAACGACCGCTCCTGGCCGACTTCTGCCCGTCACGACCGGCTGAAAGCGACTCAAAGCGGACAGATCGGCTTGACTCGTGCCGATCTGTCTATGGCGGCTAGAAACACCAGTCCTCATCGCGTACGACACGGCAGAATGGTCCCGCGAGGGTCGCATTGTGATGAGCGATAATCTCTTCGGCCTTCAGCGCAGGGGTGTCCGTGCAGGTATGGCCATCGGCGATCAGCACTGCATCGAATCCATGGTCGCGTGCGGCGCGGCAGGTGCTGTCGACACAGTATTGGGTCTTCATTCCGGCAATGACCACACCCTGAGCTCCACACGCCCGTAGCTGATCGGCCAGGGCTGTCTTGGTGAAGGCGTTGGGACGACTTTTCTCGAAAATCACTTCGTCGCCGTGTAGCGCCAGTTCCTGCACCAGTTGTGTCAACGGGCTTCCAGGCTCGATTGGTGAACCAGGTGGACCAATGTGGCGGGCGAGAAAAATGGGTGCGCCTGCACTTCGGGCTTTACTCAACAGATTATTCAACGTGTCTAGCAACGCTTCGCCAGCCCATGGCTTATCCGGGCCATGAAACAATCCAACCTGCATATCGAGAATCAACAGTGCATACATAGTGCTTTTCCCTGCGTTTTGGCCAGCGACACAAGGGCAAAAGAAAAGGCCCTGTCCATCACTGGCGGGCCTTTGAAATTCGTGCGCTATCAGCTCACGACACCTCTCACGACCCGCCTCCGGCGGTCGTGGTAGTCGTGGTCAAGGCAATTCGTAATTGATTCATGGCGCTGACAATAGCGATGCAGTACGGGGTTGGCAAGTGAGCACTACGAGCGTGAAGGCTGATTGAAGTATCGATCACTGGCCGCTCCTGGGCCGATAGCTGTCTGTCATGCCGGTCCACTTCCGAACAAAAGCTTTGGGATGTGCTGTTAGCGAGGTTCGCCGCTGCCTGCTACCACATCAGCACATTCAGATTGCATCGGATTTCACCCCCTGTACCACGGGAAACCCGCGCAGTCAGCCTGCCCTTGGTCAGTTCGCTGGTACATCCGGTGCTCGGCGACTTTATGCGTGGGTACCCGGCCATTGAATTGGACCTGGACTTCAGCGACCGCCTGGTCGATGTGATCGAGGAAGGTTTCGACGTCGTGGTCAGAACCGGCGCGCCTACGGATTCGCGTTTATCAGCGCGTAAGCTCGGTTCATTCCGTTCGTTGCTGGTCGCCTCGCCGGACTACCTGGCAGCGCGTGGTACGCCAAAAGTACCAACCGATCTGCTGCTGCACAGCTGCCTGCACTACCGTTTCCCCCATAGCGGCAAGCTGGAAACCTGGGCCTTGCGTCGTACTGCTGAGGAGCCCGAGTTAGCCTTGCCCATTTCGATGATCTGCAACACCATCGAAACCCGTTTATGCTTTGCCTTGCGGGGACTGGGCATCGCCTATCTGCCGGAGTTCTCAGTCAGGCAGGCGCTCGCCGAGGGGCAGCTGTGGAGCGTTTTGCCAGAGCACACAGAGCGCAATGGCGAGTTTCATTTGCTCTGGCCTGCCAGTAAACATCCTTCTCCCAAGGTGCGGGTATTCGTCGACTTCCTCTGCGCCCGGGTTTTTCCGGGGAGAAAGGGGACGGATTGATTTTCACCACTCTAAACGTCCGCCATGACCGATTTCTGCCTTCGACGACCGGCTGAAACCGACCAGAAGTGGTCACCTCTGCGCTTCACAAACACGACTCTCAGGCGCGCTTGGGGAGCTTCCAGTTCGGGCGGATGAAGTGGCATGTGTAGCCATTCGGTATACGCTCGAGGTAATCCTGGTGCTCCGGCTCCGCTTCCCAAAAAGGTCCCGCCGGCTCGATTTCGGTGACAACCCGGCCTGGCCACAGGTGTGAAGCATCGACATCGGCAGCGGTGTCCTCGGCGATGTCGCGTTGCTGTTCGCTGAGGTAGTAGATCGCCGAACGGTAGCTGGGACCCAGGTCATTACCCTGACGATTGGGCGTGCTGGGGTCGTGTATCTGGAAGAAGAACTCAAGGATCTGCCGGTAGCTGATCACGGCAGGGTCGAAGACGATCTCGATGGCTTCGGCGTGGTTGCCATGGTTGCGGTAGGTGGCATGCGGCACATCGCCGCCGGTGTACCCGACCCGCGTGTGCAGCACACCGGGATAGCGCCGCAGCAGATCCTGCATGCCCCAGAAGCAACCTCCGGCGAGAATGGCAGTTTCGGTTTGTCTGGTCATGGTCTGTCGTTCCTCTCGGAGGCGTTGGGTATAGCCTTTGTTATGAGGGCGTGTTGGCCAATTCCAAGGTTTCGCGCAAACAGAACTGGAATGACCGCATTTGGCCGGTTAGCGACCATTGCTCTGGCTAGCCATCCTTGTACTCTCGCACGTAGAGGACTTGCCATGAACATCATCGCCGCCTGCAGCCCATGGCGAGCACGTGTCATCACGAGCCATGGTGATGCAGCGGCCGAGTGAGATTATCGAGTTGCTGCCGCATAGATGGGCGCCCGTTTAACCACGCAAGGTCTTTTGGGCGGACGCTTACTGTCCAGGGCCTGGCCAGAAGGTTTTAGAAAATGCGTAAGCGATGGGCTTGAAACTGGAAGCAGGCTGCAGTTTCCGTTTCCCGGATGCTGACAGTTCAGTTGGAAGAGTTGTTCAGCCGCTGAAGCTCAAGTTGCCTGGCTGCACTGGCTTCGAGGTTTGCACGCTCTTCATCCAGATACCGATAAATGCTTTGGAAGTTGGCGATTTTCTGTTTGATTTCTGCCATCTTCTTTTCAATCAGCTTAGCGCCGTCAGCACAATCGATCAGCTTGTTCCGCTGCGCATCCAGAATCTCGCCTATTTCCCCCAGAGAAAACCCCATGCTTTGCGCGCGCTGGATAAAGTCCAGATCCTGCAGGGTTTGCGCTGTGTAAACGCGATAGTTGTTAGTTTGCCGCAGCGGTGAGATCAGGCCGATTTGCTCGTAGTAACGCAGCGTATGGCGGCTGGCGCCGCTGCGGGCCTCGAGTTCGCCGATTTTCATGAAAACACCGCTTGACTATAGAGTTGGGTCGATAGTTTACGCTTGATTTTTCACCTTAAACAAGGAGCAGGGAAATGAGCGTGGAGTGCTTTGTCACGGGGGGTACCGGCTTCATCGGTCAACATTTGGTGGCGTACCTGAGTGCAAAAGGTCACACCATTCGGGTGTTGATGCGTCGCCCAGAGCGACTGGCTGCACTGCGCGAGCAAGTCGACAATTTGGGAGGGTGCGCAACCCGGGTATTTGCCGTAGCTGGCGATCTGGAACGGGACAACCTCGGGCTGAGTCTTGCTGACCGAGAAGTGCTAAGGCACGCCAGAGTGATATTCCACCTGGGCGCCCACTTCGCTTGGGGGCTTTCAGTGGAGCATTCTCGTGCGGTGAATGTAGAAGGGGCAAAGCGCGTGGCGCTGTTGGCGGCTGAGCAAAAAAGCCGGTTAGTGATGATCGGCGGCTACATGCTGAAAAATCATGAACATCTGCAACGCATCGGGATTGATCCTCGTTATCCGGAGCTGACGAATTGGCCTGCCGTCTACCGGCATGTCGGTGGTTACGAGGGGAGCAAGCTGGAGGCGCATTTTGCGACCCTGGAGGTCATGTCCGCCAAGGGCGGGGAGATTACCGTTGTCCACCCCGCGACGGTTTGTGGCCACAGCCGAACGGGGCATATCCTTGACGGTCAGCCGCTGGTGGAGCTGATACGCAACCTTGTACAGGGAAAGCTGACTGCAGTGCCCGGTACCGCCGAGCACTGGCTACCGCTGGTTACCGTGGATTACCTGGTTGAGCTGGTGGCGGTTTGTGCTTTTGATCCTGCCATGGTGGGTCAGGAACTGCTGGCGCTTGATGACCAAACTCCCAACTTGCGAGAACTCCTGGTACAGGTGGCAAAACCCGCTGGCTTAAAGTCTCCCAAGCGTTACATTTCGCTGCGATTGCTGAAGTTGCTACTGAGTATTCCTCCCGTCGCGCGCTTTTTGAATACAAAACCCGAAGCCTTGGACTTTATCCAGACCACTCGTTTTGATACAGCAGCGGTCGAGCAATTTGCCAACAGGCATGGAATAGCCAAACCGGATATACGCCAGTCTTTGCAGCACACTGCAACGTTCGTATCCTCAAACTTTGCGCCGTCGATGTAGGGCGGCATTCTATCGAACGACAAATCAGCGACAGGGATCGTCATCAATGCAATCTACTTTCAGCAAAGGCGTCATGTTTGCACTCTCCGCTGCGGCACTGAACGCAACGATCGGTGTACTCAGCAAAGTACTCATGAGTAATGGTTTCACCGCTAGCAGTGTCGCTGTCATCAAGACCGTACTGGGTTGCGTACTTCTCTCGATCTTACTGTTTTTCCTCAAGCGCCCGGCGACGTCGACCAAATGGACTCAGGCGGCTATCTGCGCATTCCTTGGCATCTTTGTGCT
Organism: Pseudomonas sp. IT-196MI5; assembly: GCF_949767415.1. Classification (NCBI taxonomy): domain Bacteria; kingdom Pseudomonadati; phylum Pseudomonadota; class Gammaproteobacteria; order Pseudomonadales; family Pseudomonadaceae; genus Pseudomonas; species Pseudomonas sp. IT-196MI5. Next base: position 22,606 of record NZ_CATKPZ010000028.1, on the reverse strand, counting down.
GTTCCATTTCGAAACGTCCGCCTATCGACACTACGCTGCGGCCGGTGTGGTGGTGGTGCTGATGGCCAGTGCCTCGATTTCCTCGATCATTCTGGGGCGCATTTTCCTCAAGGATGCCATCACCGCGAACGCGACCGTGGGCGCCGCACTGGCTATCGCCGGGATCGCGGTGATCTTCGGCGGCGACCTGCAGCAGGGCTTTACCCTGCAAGGTGCTGCGCTCGCCTCCATGGCCGGCTGCGGCTATGGGGCCTTTTCGGTTGCCATGAAGCGTATGGGTGTGTCGGGGGGGCTGCACTTCACCCGACAATTGTTGTTCTTTGGCAGCCTGTACCTGCTGATGCCGGCTGCGGCCGATGGTTTCGCGATGGGCGAGCTGTCGCCGCTGGCGATCGCCGCACTGCTGGCGCTGGCCACGCTGCCGACCATCCTCGGCTTCTTCTGCACCACCAAGGCCATCGAGTATCTCAAGCCATCCCAAGTGCAGGCGCTGGAACTGACCGAGCCGCTGTTCGCCGCGCTGCTGGCGTTTGTGGCGCTCCATGAAGTACCGCGCGAAAGCCTGTACGCGGGGGCGGCACTGATCATCGTCGGCCTGTGTTTCTCCAATGAACTGATCCGCTTGGGCAGCAAAGCATCCGTCCCTTCGACCGAGTGAGCTCTTTTCGGATCCTGATTACTTTAGCAATCAGTGGTTTTCAAGTGTTTTGAGCGACTGACCGCTCCTGGCCGATTTCTGCCTGATGAGAAGGGCTGCAACCGCCTCATAGCTGACCACCATCCAAATCGTGTGAGCTAATGGCGAAAGCTTGGGCACGGAAAAGACCCCACGCTCGAGCCGTGCCCGGAAGGTCTCCAGATCGTGCAATTGTCACGATGGGCATCGCTGAAAACGCTTGAGCACCGCATTGAGGGCGCGCATTCCATACAAACTGACGCCAGGACCCGAGACGATGAGAACAACTGCGAGGTGTCGGGTTTTCATACGGATCTTCCATGATGGATCGTTGAGAATCGCAACGTAAAAAACCACAGCACCAGGGCAGTCGCGCTGATCGAGGCGCCCAGCAGGCTGACGGCTACCCAGCCCCATAGCGCATAAACCTGCGTCGCAGCGGCAGCGCCCAGTGCACTGCCCACCGAGTAAAAGCACATGTACGCACCGACCATGCGACTTTGCGCGTCGGGTCGTGCCGCAAAGACGAGGCTCTGGTTGGTGACGTGTACGGCTTGCACGGCGAAGTCGAGCAGGACCACCCCGCAAACCAGGGCGATCAGTGACGTCTGCGCAAACGCGATGGGCAACCAGGACAGCGTCAGGATCGCCAGCGAAATGCCCGTAACTCTTTGCCCCATACCTTGATCGGCCCAGCGACCGGATCTTCTGGCAGCCAGAGCGCCAGCGACGCCGGCCAGGCCAAACAGGCCGATGACCGTGTGTGACAGCGACAGCGGCGGGGCGCTCAACGGCAGCACCATGGATGTCCACAGCACGGAAAAAGCGGCAAAGACCAGCAAGGCCAGCAGGCCCCTGATGCGCAAGACCGGTTCGGTCATGAACAGCGTGAAGAGCGAGCGGATGAGTACCGGGTAGGTGTATCGATTGCGTGGCGTCACTGCGGGAGGCAAGACTTTCCAGAACACTGCGGCGAGGATCAGCATCAGTCCCGAGGAAACGAAATACACGGCGCGCCAGCCCGCCAGATCGGCGATCAGCCCGGAGGTGAATCGCGCCAGCAGTATGCCCAGGACAATGCCGCTGGTGACGGTTCCCACGGCCTGGCCACGCTGCGACGGTGTTGCCAGCACGGCGGCATAGGCCACCAGCACTTGCACCATCACGGCCAGCAAACCCACAACGATCATGGCCCCCAACAGGGTCAACCATTGCTGTGCTGCGCCGACCCCCGCCAGCGCAATCGCGGACAGCAGCACTTGAGTCAGAATCAGCCCTTTACGGTTCAACAAGTCACCCAGCGGGACGATGAACAGCAACCCCAGCGCGTAACCGACCTGGGTAGCCGTCACCACAAACCCGATCATCGATGAGTCCACGCCCAGGCTCTGAGCCATTGAATCGAGTAAGGGTTGCGCGAAATAAACGTTGGCGACTGCCAGTGCGCAGGTGACCGAAAATAAACACGTGAGTGATGGTGAAAGCCCCGAAGCCTGCGTGACGAAAGGCTGGGTGGTTGAGTCGGCATCTGCTGTCACATGAGCCTCCGTGGCGCTAAACTGGTTTCAATTTAAAACTTGATTCAATTGTTGTCGAATCAGGTTTCAAATTGCAACCACATTGCTCAGGATTCGACGACAGGCTTGGCAGTCCTTATCCAAAAGGTAAATACGATGGTCGAAGACGCTTCATCGCACAGCAGCGAATGCCCGGTAGCACGAACACTGGAGGCCATTGGCGATCGATGGTCGCTCATGATCATTCGCGACGCGTTTGACGGCATTCGCCGATTCAGCGAATTCCAGAAAAGCCTGGGGGTGGCCAAAAACATCCTGGCATCGCGCCTGAAAGCGCTGGTTGAGGTCGGTGTATTCGACGTTCAACCGGCGTCGGATGGCAGTGCCTACAAGGAGTACGTCCTGACGGAGAAAGGACGGGAGATCTTTCCGGTGGTGGTCAGCATGAGGCAGTGGGGCGAACGTTTCCTGTTCACGCGGGAAGAGCCCCGTTCTGTGTTGTTGGACAATGCGTTCGGCCAGTCCCTGATGCCGATAGAAGTTCGCTCCTCGAGCGGTCAAAAGCTCGGGCCGTCCGATTGCCACAGAGTGAGAGTGGTTGCCGACGAGTCGTGAATCGACAAGTGACCCTCAAGCGGATGCCTCCTGCGCCGAGCTTTGTTGAACGAATCGCTCGATCAGCCATCTCGCGGCCGGTCCCGGTGGCAGATCGGTGCGGTAAATGACGTCAAAGGCATAAATCCCGCTCTGGTATTCCGGCAGGTTCAGACGTACCAGCCGACCGGCCTGCAGGTCTTCCTCGACCATCGGACGGGGCATGTTCCCCCAGCCAATGCCTTCACGCAGCAGCATGTACTTGGCGCCCAGGTCCGCCAGGCGCCAGGTGCGGTTACTGAGTACGCCGAAATCCTTGTCCTTGGTCAGCCGCGAGCGGTCGGACAGCACCAGTTGCGTGAACTCTCGCCCGGCGCCGGGAACATTCACATCGCTTGATGCCAGTGGATGATTCGGCGCCGCCACCGGAATCAACTCGACGCTGCCGACGCCAATTCTTTCGATACCGTCGATGCCCTCGTTCATCGGGCCACTGACGCCGATGATCGCGCCACCGTTGATCACCAGATCGGTGACGGCGCCGAGCGCTTCCATATGCAAGTGCAGGGCAACCGTAGGGAACTCTTCGCGAAAGGATTTGAGCGCATCCACCACGCGCGCGGGGGGCAGCATGACATCGAGCACCACGTGGACTTCGGCCTCTAGCCCCTGAAGCAAGCCTTTGACCTTGGCGCGTAGTCCATGGATACCGTTGGCAATGGTCCTGGCTTCGGCCAACACGGTGCGACCGGCATCGGTGAGCTGGGGTTTGCGGGTTGTCTGGCGGTCGAATAGCGACACACCGAGCTGCATTTCAAGGTTGGCGATCGAGTAGCTGATGACCGAAGTGGCGCGGTGCAGTTTTCTGGCGGCCGCCGCAAAACTGCCGACTTCCACGACCATCAGGAACACGCGCAGTTGGTCCAGTGTCGGTGTGCCCGGGTCAGAGATCATGTCTATTTCCTTGAATCAGACGTCGCTTGGCAAATTGCACGATTGAACTCCATTACCGGTTACATGGGACAGCTTTTCTAATTTATCGAATCTAATGATCTAAATTAGTCGGCTATTCAGATTAGCTGATGAAGAGCAATATTTCCTCACCCGGGCGGTTCTTGTCGAATCGCACCCAATTGAAGGAAATACCCCATGACGACTTCGGCAAACATCGCTCAAACAACCACCTCTGAACAGAGCCGTTCCGACGTGACACGAGCCTCGGCCTCGTTGATCGGCCGCGTACTGCTCAGCGCAATCTTCATCCTTTCCGGTATTTCCAAACTGGCAGCTCCCGCCATGATGGTCGGCTACATCAGCTCGGTCGGGCTTCCGCTTCCACAATTGGCATTGGCGCTGGCGATCGTTGTCGAGATCGGCGGTGGCCTGGCATTGATCGCCGGTTATCGCACCCGCACTGTTGCCGGCGTCCTGGCAGTGTTCAGCGTGTTCACCGCACTGGCTTTCCATAACGCACTGGGCGATCAGAACCAGTTCATCCACTTCTTCAAGAACATCGCGATGGCCGGTGGCCTGCTGCAGGTCGTGGCCTTCGGTGCCGGTCGCTTCAGCCTCGACGCGCGCCGTCGTTGATCCCCCCGCGCTGCGAAGGCTGGTCCCTCGCAGCGCAATGCTTTTCTCCCTTCCTTACTCGTGTACCCGATCAAGCGCTCGCCGCACCTGATTCAACAGGTGATCGACATCCTCGGCAGTGGTGGCGAACGAGGTGACAAAGCGAACGATGTTGGGTCCCCAGCGATCATGGTAGAAGCCGAACCCGGCCTTCAGCAGTGCTTCGATGATTGCCGGGTCCAGCCGACAGAACAGGATGTTCGCCTCAGTGCCACCGAGCATTTCAACGCCGCTCAGGCCGGCAAGTCCCTGTGCCAGGCGCTGGGCCGCGGCGTTGGCCTGGCGTGCATTGCGCAGCCAGAGGTCGTCGGTCAGGTACGCATCGATTTGCGCTGAAAGGAAACGCATCTTGGAAAAGAGATGGCCTGCGCGCTTGCGCCGGTAATTCATTTCGGCTGCGAGCGAGGTATTGAACAGGACGATGGCTTCCGCCGCCAGTGCACCATTCTTCGTGGCACCAAACGACAGGGCATCCACCCCGGCCTTCCAGGTCATCTCGGCGGGGGAGCAACCAAGCGACACCAGGGCATTGGCAAATCGGGAGCCATCCATATGCAATCCAAGGGCAGATGACTGGCAGACGTCACCGATGGCTGCGATTTCGTCCAGGGTGTAGATGCTGCCGACTTCGGTGGCCTGAGTGATGCTGACGCAGGCGGGCTGGGTCGTGTGTACATCGCCGACTTTTTCGCGAGTCCGCTCGCGCAGTCGGACGATGTCCAGCTTGGCCGCCGGGCCGTCGACGGTCATCAGCTTCGCACCGTTGGAAAAGAACTCCGGCGCGCCGCATTCATCGTTGTTGATATGACTGGCCGGGTGGCAATAGATGTTGCCCCAGGGCGGCGTCATGGTGCTCAGGCACAAGCCGTTGGCGGCGGTGCCGGTGGGCACCAGAAAGACCTCCACGTCTCGCTCGAAGATCTCGCAGAACTTGCGCTGGACCTGCGCCGTCAACGCGTCTGTTCCATAGGGACTGGCCTGGCCCGTGCTGTGTTTCACGATGGCTTGTGCCACCTCCGGCGATGCGCCAGCGATGTTGTCGCTTGAAAAACCCAGCGTGGGCGGTCTGTTTGTTTCACCGTTCATCATCCATTTCTCGGCTGTGCAGGCGAAGGTGTTTCGCCCGTATTGGCGCATCCTATGGAGAGGGAAGGTTGTCGCGCTTGTAAAAAATTGACGGCCGCCTGATGGCCGACGCCCTATGTCCTGTAGCGCGAGGGTGCAACGCCGAATGCCTGTCGAAAGGCGCGGTTGAAATGGCTTTGATCGTAAAAGCCGACGGCGTGGGCGACCTCGATGATCGGTTGCGCGCTGTGTGAGAGCAGGCCACAGGCCCGTTCGAGACGCAGGCGAAGCAGCCATGCGTGCGGCGTCATGCCGATGGTCCGCTTGAACTGCTTGAGGAACGGGAACCGGCCCAACCCGCACAGGCCAGCGAGATCATCGAGGGTGATTCGCTGATCGATGTGGCTGAAACAATAGTCCCTGACGCGAGACCATTGCAGGGGTGATAGTGTGCCCGTAATCGTTTCGGGCCTGGTCGCCCGTGACTGGCTCAACAGGTGTTCAAGGAGGGTGATCCATTGCGTCTGTACCGCCAGGCTGCCTGGCCCAACGGCCTGCTGCATCGCGTCATGCAACCCGCGCAGGTTACCGGCAAGCCCCGCGTCTTCCAGCAACACACCGGTCAATTCAAGCTCTCTCGGTTGACCGCTGATCTCCTCGGTCAGGCTCGCGACCAGCGCCTGGGACAGACGGAATGTCTTGAGCGTATAAGCGTCGCCGCCCTCGGGCACACCATCGTGGATTTCACCCGGCGGCATCAGGGCAATCCTTCCCGGACCTAAAAGATACGACTCGCCTTTGGATCGATGACGCTGGATGCCTTCGGTGACCAAACCAACGTGGAAATCGAGGTGGTAATGGCGATCGAAACCGGTGTCCACAAAGCGAGCGGACCCCAGCACCAGGCCTGGTACTTCGGATACGTGATGATACTTGGCATGCTCAGTCATGAAACCCGTTCAACAATCGGCGAGGAGGGCAGGGACCACAAAGTCTAGGGCCACCAGTGGTATAGATCCATGGGCATCGACTGCCGCTCGCTACGGGTGCACCGCTGGTGCGTGCGACGCATTCAACTTCTCGATCACCAGGTCGATGAAGGCCGATACCGCAAGCCTTGCGTGCGGGAGAGGCGAAAATTGCCGAGATTGGCGTTCGGTTGCGCGAGTACCTGAAAAAGCCCAACGGGTCAGCCAGCGTACCGGTATTCAAGTAGCCCATGCCCCATGACCCATGGCGGCGCGCCATTCGAGTCAGGATTGCGCGCCGTCATGGATCATGGGGCGGATGTGCAACGTCCAGTCGCCGTCACTAACCTTGTGGCACCACCCGCGCTTCGTTTCCGGAGCCCTCGACATAAACGTTCATGCCATTTGTCAGCCCCGGGTTGATCGGCTGGGTCACCTGAACCAGTACGCCGCTGTGGGTGCGAACGATGATCTGCTGTGCGTCCATGGGCTGATCATATTTTTTCTTTTCGACGTAGTTGCCGCCTGCCGCGCCAGCCAGGGCACCGGCGACCATCGCCACATCCCGGCCGGTACCGTGGCCGACCAGGCTTCCCAGGGCCAGACCGCCAATCCCCCCCATGATGGCGCCGACACCGCTATCGTGATTGGTCTGCATCTGGGTCTGTGTAATCTGCTCGATTTTCCCCGAACGAATTTCCTTCTCACCAGCGCCTCCGCTCCCGGCGCCAACCGCGGCACAGCCGCCAAGCACTAATCCAAGAAACGTAACCGTTACCCAGGAAGCAATAGTTTTCATCGTCAAACTCCATTTTCAGAGGAAGTGAATCATGCAAACGCATCCATTCACGTTAGACGAAGATGCCTGATTCGCTCGGTTGTTTGGCTGCGCAAAGCGCTTGCCACGAAGGGTCAGCGGTGCAAGCGCCTGGACCGCTCGATCCGATATAGCTTGAATGTAGTCGCATATTCCATAAAGGAAGTACAAACAATTTTTATAGTACGATTTAATCTATTCAGCATTTTGAATCGATTGGAGCACTTGTCTGTGAACACGAAGGCGCTTTTAACTTTTGGCTTGGCATTACTGGCTACAGGCTCGACGGCTTTCGCTGGCCCCATACTGGATCGCGTCACCAGCAGCGGGGAGCTGACTGGCGTTCTGATGGAAAGCTATCCGCCATTCTCCTTTCTCAATGAACAGAACCAACTGGACGGGTTTGACGTGGATGTCGCCAAGGCCGTTGCGCAACGGCTGGGGGTGAAGCTGAAGTTGCAAACACCGTCCTGGGATGTCATCGCTGCCGGACACTGGAACGGACGATATGACATCTGCGTCTGCTCGATGACCCCGAGCAAGGTACGGGCCGAAGTGTTCGACTTCCCGGTGGAGTATTACCAGTCCCCGGCCGTGATCGTGGTGAATGCCAAGGACCAGAACATTGTCACGGGCAAGGATCTGTCAGGTAAGAAAGTCGGTGTGATCAGTGCGTCGACCTATGAAGCCTATTTGAACAAGGATCTGCTGATCGAGGGCGCCGAGGACAAGCCGTTGAGCTATCCATTCGACAGCGTCCAGGTTGCGCCATACGACAACGAAACCGTGGCCTTCCAGGATCTGGCCTTGGGCACGGGCGTGCGCCTGGATGCCATGGTCACCAACCTGATCACTGCTCGCGAACGCATCGCCCAGGATCCTCGCTTCAAAATTGCCGGCGATGCGCTGTATGCAGAGCCCAACGTGGTAGCGATCGAAAAGGGCGATCCGCAATGGAATGCCAAGGTCATTGAGGTCGTCACCCAGCTCAAGGCCGACGGCACCTTAAGCAAGATTTCACAGAAGTGGATCGGTGCCGACATCAGCCAATGACAGCCCTCAATCCACACCCGGCCAAGGCGGCTGTCGCCCCCGAAACCGAGACGCGTCGTTTCAGCCAGCTAGTTGGTTTTCGATCTCGCCTGTATTTGACCTGGGCAGTGCTGTTCGGCCTGTGCGTCATGTTTTTCATGAGCTTCGATCTGAAGTTCTCGATCATTCGTTATCTATTGGCTCCTGTCCATTGGACTGGAGTTGATACAGCACCGACTTGAACGCCACTACGGCAAAGGTTTCAAGCATCAGCGCTGACCCATCCGCTCAATGACTTTTTACAGGTACTACGATGTCCGATCCAAAACCTCTGTTGTTTGCGTTATACGAGCAAGCCAGTGTCGGCTGTGGCGGCGCGCCAAGTCTCTGGACGCACCCGGCTGACGAACGACTGAGCATCAACTCGCTGGGCTACTGGTCAAACCTGGCACGCATCGCCGACCAGGCTCATCTCGACATGCTGTTTTTTGGTGATGTGCTGGGTTTCTACGATGTGTTTGGCGGTAATGCCGACGCGGCGATGAAGTGGGCGGTGGAAGCCCCGGCCAACGATCCGTTGATGATCATCCCGGCATTGGCCGCCGTGACGGAAAACCTCGCCTTCGGCGTCACTGTCACCACCAGTTATGAACATCCTTTCACCCACGCCCGGCGCTTCAGCACGCTGGATCACCTGACCAATGGCCGGGTCGGCTGGAACATCGTCACCTCCTACCTGACCAGTGCCGCTCGCAACTTCGGCCTGGAGCAGATGATCAGGCACGACGATCGCTATGAACGCGCCGATGAATTTCTCGATGTGGTTTACAAGCTCTGGGAAGGCAGCTGGGCAAGCGATGCCGTGGTGGCCGACAAGTCTCGCCAGGTCTATGCCAAGGGCGATCGGGTGCGACCGATCAACCATGTTGGCGAGCATTACCGGGTGGCCGGGCCGCATTTGACGTCCCCGTCACCGCAACGCACACCGTTGCTGATCCAGGCAGGTTGGTCAGGCCGTGGTCGCGAGTTTGCGGCCAAGCACGCCGAACTGATTTTCATCGCCAAGTCCAACCCGCTGGAGATTCGCCAGGGACTGGAAGACATATGGACGCAGGCCAGGGCGCGGGGGCGTCACGCCGGGGATGTCAAATCACTGACCGTACTGCGCATCGTCACGGCCAGGACCGAGATCGAAGCCCAACGCAAATATGACGAACTGCAAAGCAACTATCACTTACAGGCACAACTGGTGAGTTATGCCGGTGATACCGGTATCGACATCAGCCGCTACGCGGACGGTGACGCGTTGTCGACTCACACCGAAGGCATGACCTCCTATGTGATGCGTCCCGATGGCAGTGGCAAGCCCTTGACCGCCGGTGATGTCAAACAGCGCTTTGCCAAGGTCACCCGGGGCAGTGACCTGATTCTGGTGGGAACGCCGCAACAAGTGGCCGACCGGATCGAAGAGCACGCCCGTATTTCCGGCACCAGCGGCTACATGCTCAACCCGCTGATCAGCCCGGGCAGCCTTGAGGACTTCGTTGAACTGGTCATTCCCGAACTGCAAAAACGTGGTTTGTATCGCACCCAGCCCCAGAGCGGTACTTTCCGCTCGCGGTTACGGGACGATGGTGCCAACCATTTACCTGATACTGCTTACGGCGCCTCATTCCGCTTTGATAAAGGTTTTCAGGACGGGACATCTTGAAAAAAAGGGGCTCTCCAGAGGCTAATGCCAGTCAGTTATACGTTTGAACACCGCAAACCTTGTGGGAGCGAGCTTGGTCCGGGCGGCGCTCCCACAATGTCCAGGGTTTAACTGACAGGCACTACTCTCCAGGCGCCCCTTTTTGAGCAAATGTCCAGATCAGAAATATTTAAGCCATCCGATATCGCGACGGCGTGCCTTCAATGCCGCGAACCAGCGCACGGGTAAATACAGGGATAAAGCCAGGAGCACCGCCGTCAGCCACACCGCCCAAATGCTGTCGAAACCGAAAAAAGTCCCCTGGTTCAATCCAAACAACGCCACGCCGACCAGATACAGCGCCTTGAGTACGTAAAGGTGCAGCAGGTAGAAGAACATCGGCGCCGCTCCAAAGACTGCCAAGGAATTGACCCACTTGCGTTGTTGCGCCCGTTCCAGGGCACGAAGCAGTAACAGGCCCACTCCCAGCGTCAGCGAAAGGAACAGCAGGGAAGGTGGGTATTTTGTGATGTTGAAGAAGCTCATGAGGGTTTGCGTGAGGCCTTCATGGGCGACCCAATGCGCCTCGCCATAACCATTGACGGCTCGCAATGTAACAAGTCCGATCAATGTCCCAACCCCTGCAAGCAGCAAAGTACGTTGACGCTCTGCGGCCAAAACCTGGCCAGCAAACCAGGGACCGATACTGTATCCAAGGGCGATCACACCGATCCACGGCAGTACGGGGTAAGAGGTGCGCAGACGCAAGCTGTCGGAGAATTCGATCCAGCCGCGATCATGCAGAATCGCCCAAGGTATATGCATGGGCGAGCCTGGCGCGAAGTGCACATTATCCAGCAGGTTGTGCCCGGCCACGATCACCAGACCCAGGCAGCACAGAATGGTCCTGGGTAACCAGACCAGCCCGGCCAGGGCAATCATGCAGATGCCGATGGCCCAGATCACTTGCAGGTAAATTGCCGCAGGCGGGAACTGAAATGTCCAGGCGAAATTCACCAGGGTGAACTCCAGCAGTACCAGGAACAGACCGCGTTTGAATAAAAAGGCTGACACATCGCCCTTGCCCTGGTGCTTTTGGCCGTACAGGTAAGCGGAAAGTCCAGTGAGCAGTATGAAAACCGGGGCACACAAATGGGCAAGTGTGCGGCTGAAAAACAGCGCCGGCTCAGTGGATTCGATGTCCATCGGGTCTGTTACCTGACGGTGCAAAAAGAACGTTTCGCGCACGTGATCCAACAGCATGAGCAGGATGACCAATCCCCTCAGGGCATCAATGGACAGCAGGCGTTGGTTCAAGCGTGTGATGGGCGGGATGTGAATAGAAATGGTCATCGAATGTCGCAAGCAGGGAGTGAAGGGTTCTGCCAGGGGCGACTGACAGCGTATATGTTCATAAGTTATAACATAACGAACTCACCAAAGGCGACCGCCTGATTGCGTGATAGCTGTCTACCGAGACGCCTTCAACTCAGGGAATGCGTCCCGCAATTGCATTCGACCTGACCAGTGATTGCAACGGATTTGACCGGCACGCTTTGTAACCACGATCGGCGGAGTACGGCCAAAAGCCGCCGCTTGAATAGTTGTACTCAACATGGCACTCACTTGGGGAACAACAGCGTAAACGCCACCCGAAACCCCCAGCCCTCTGCGCCGTTATCCGGGCTGTCGACCCAATAACGCGGACCCGCTTGCAGGGTCATGGGCTGGTGGCCCACTTTGAACAACTGGGTCACGAACAGGTTGATCGGTACGGACCATTCCTTAGTCTGCCAGTCGTAGGTGGACTCGGTATTGATGCCAAAGGTGGTATAGGTATGAGTGGTGTAGCTGAAGAAGGGTTGCAGGAAGGTCTGGTTAACCTTGTCCTTGTCATCCGGCGGGCTGTCTTCCAGCGACCAGATGTGGTTGGCGAGAATGCCGCGGGTCCAGCCATCGTGTTGTTTGAGCGCAACCACAGTGGGGCCCAATCCCCATTGTTCACTGCTGAGCAGTTCGTCGCTGCCGGTGGGCAGCAGCAACGCCGGCCCAACCCCCCCAGATCCAGCCGCTGGCCGTCGGCTGCTTGGGTGAAAAGAAGAAGCTTTGGGTGGTGTCGCCCACCCCCGACTTGTCGGCAATCCCGCCGGACACCAGACCATGCTGATCGATGATGGGGAGAATGGTGCGGGAAATCAGGTTCCAGTCCTCATTAATGCTGAAGGGGAGCACCGGCTGAATGTTGGTGACGCTCTGGTAGCCCTCGCCACTGGGACCGAGTTTCTGGTTCCAGTTGTATTGAATCGGCAGACTGTACAGCGCAGCGACCGGGTTCAGGGATTGTTTGGCCAGTTCCGCCTGGCTATCGACGGCGAAGCCCATTTCGGGCCAGGCCATCGCCAGGGAAATAAAAAGTGCAAGCTGAAAGCCTTTGTTCATTGCCTGCTCCTTTCTCGAAATTGAGAACCTGGACTACCACGTCGTGGTTACAAGGCTGAGGGTGAGTCTGACGCAATCGAGTCTAGATCAGGTTTCTAAACTATGTTCGAGTGGGTGAAGGCTCCTGTCTCTAGTCAATTGACTTGAATCATATGAACGGAAACTGCGATCAGTCACTTCTAACTGGCGGTATTAATAACTGCGGGAGGAACGCTGGCATCGTTAGACCAATTCAGAGTATGGATTCTTCAGAAAACTTATATCGCAAACCCACAAAAGTTATAGGCACCTTGCCTCTGTTATTGCCGGCGAACATCCCGGTTGCAGTGTGGGGATGTGAACTACAATCCCACCTACCATGGCAGTCTAATATCGCATTCAAGTTGTTCCCTTCACTCACCAGGGATAGTCAAAAGCTACACTTTTGCTGCTCCCTTAATACAGCGTCAGGTGGCATAACGGCTTTTCAGGTACGGAGCCGAATGGAGGATCGATGAAAACCGCCCGCATATTACACTTCGCGGCAACTGCATTCCTTGGCGTGCTCGTCTTTAGCGCTGTTTACACCAGCACCCATGCAGAGGAACAAACACCTGATACCCTCAATACCCGAATTGGCAAGCTCAAATACGAGGTCGGCTACCCGAGCAAGGAAACCTCGCAGAAACTTTATGATGAAATGGATTTTCAGCGAGCCACTCAGGCCTATCTGTGGTCCTTTCCGGCCGTGAGTTTCGCCTCGGTGAAGGCCGGTTTGTTCCATGATCTGGGGGCGACCTACAACGACATCGTGCTCTGGGAGAACTTCCTCGATAGCAAGGCCCTCGTCCTCACCGGCAACAACTCGACGATCTACGCCGTCAGCCAGATGGATCTGAAGGACGGCCCGGTCGTCGTCGAAGTTCCCGCGGGCCCCACCGCGGGCGCGTTCGCCGATCTCTGGTTCGAGACGTCGGGGGTTGGACACCTCGGCCCGGACAAGGGCAACGGCGGCAAGTACCTGCTCGTGCCACCGGGCTATCAGGGTGAGCTACCGAAGGACGGTTATTTCGTTGTGCCTTTCAAGACGATGGATGCCAACTTCTTCATTCGCGGCATCGTGATCAAAGGGGACGTGGCTGGAGCCGCCGACATGATCGCGAAGTCGCGAGTCTATCCCTATAGCGAGCGTGCCAATCCCAAGCCTGGCAAGGTTCTTCGCGTCACGGGCAAATACGCCAATACGATCGAACCCCAAGGGCTCGCTTATTGGAAACTTTTGTCCGAGGTGATCGAGCACAATCCAGTGGCAGAGCGCGATCGCTTTTTCATGGCGATGCTCAAGCCGCTGGGCATTGAGAAGGGCAAGCCGTTTGCGCCGGATGATCGCCAGAAGCGCATCCTTGAAGAGGGCGCGCGTCTCGGTCATGCCATGGCGCAGAACATCGCCTTTGATTCACGTTTCGCCGCGTCCCCGGTCTATCCGGGAAAGCACTGGATGAACGTGTTTGTGATGAACACGCAGGGGCCGACTCAGCAGGAGTCCGAGTACTACTCCCAGCTCGACGAGCGGCTCAACTATCTCTACCTCGGCACCTGGCCAATCCACGCCATGAACCTGCCGGTTCCCTCCCAGGGCCAGCGGTATATCGAGGCGTTCAAGGACAAGGACGGCAACCCGCTGGACGGCTCGAAACACTACAAGCTGCACGTCCCGGCCAACCCGCCCGTCGAGAATTTCTGGTCCGTTACCGTCTACGACACCCTCACGCGCTCCATGACCATGAACAAGGCCAACAAACCGGCGATCCGTTCCAGCGCCGACAAGATCACCCAGAACGCCGATGGCTCATGGGACCTCTACTTCGGCCCGAAAGCGCCGGCAGGTCAGGAGAGCAACTGGGTGGATACCAGTGCGTCGAAGGGGTGGTGGGTCTGGTTCCGCTTCTATAGCCCGACGAAGCCGTTCTTCGACCAGAGCTGGCAGTTGCCGGACTTTGAACGCGTGAAGTAGCTCGTGAACGAAGCGCACTGGCATGAAACCAGCGAGAGGAAGCTCGTCGTTCGACAAGCGCGATTCGTACACGCCCGAGAATGCATGCGGAGGTCAATCCCCAGTCTGTTACCCGGACGATGGACGCGAGCCATCTGGCGGGGATGGATATGGCTGGTGCCTGCGCTCTCGATGATCGCCTGCGTCTATCTCACACTTCCTTGGTTTCGACTCTGACGGGGCTCGATTTCTGAATTGGGGTCATTCGCACCGATTTTGCCAAGTCCGAAAAGCGGGAGTCACTGACATGAACAGGCCTCTACTCAATACGTTGAACTGCGCCGCTGTCGTAATGACGCTGTGCATGGTGGCCATCGCCCCGCAGGCATTGGCGCAAAACCCTCAGCCACCCAGCCTCCAAGACTCCGCCGATTAACTTCTCTACCGCCGCGCGTTTGAGGTTGCCTTGTGGGCATTGCTCGCAGCGGACAGTTTTGCCACGCGCGAAGCAGTGTGGCGGGACTTGCATGGCAAGCCGAATGATGTGGCGATCAACACTAAGCCGATGAACTCGGATATCCACCTGATCGCTCTGCAGACCCAGACTCCGTATCTGCAAGGCGCCCTGGATTTGAGGGATGGCCCCATCGTGGTCGAAATCCCCGCTGCCATCACCGAGTCCCACCTCTACGGAACGATCTGTGACGCTTGGCAGCGTCCGTTTGACGGGATTGACGTTGGGAAGGATGGCTGGGACGGGGGTAAAGGCGCCAAATATCTTCAGTTGCCACCCGGCTACAAGGGAGATATGCCTACCGGGTACAAGGCCATGCCCAGCCGCACGTATCTTCAGAGTTTCCTCATTCGCTCGATCTCGACATGGTTTTCTCGCGGCTGATCTTGTCTGAAATGTTGCCCAGGAAGAAACCACCGATCCCGGTGGCCAGCAGAAACCAGGCAACCTCGCGGGTTGGCGTTTTTATTCCTGGAGCCCGTGTGCCGAAAGGTTATCGGCACCCGAGTGGTCATGTGCGACCGATTTCAGGAGAGGTAAAAGCCGTTCGTATATCAGCCATTCACGAGCCTGCCATCGCGGGTGGCGATGGCAGTGGGGGAGGTGTAGGAGCACCAGCTTTGCCTTTTGCACCTGCAGTGCGTTGTGAGCCTCTCACTACTTCTTCTTTCGGCACAGCGAAAGCCGTGTTAAAAAATGTTATTGGCAAAAAATACTTCACATAATCTGATCACTGGTAGATGATCTCCAGCAGCCGGTATGACAACCTGATAACAAGACAAAAACGGGATTGCCTTGATGTTCGATGAGATCGCGACTCACGTCCTGAATCACTGCACCCCTCGGCGGGCTTATCCGCGTGGTGCTGATTCTGTCTACCGCTGCCTTATTCACAACGCGGCCAACGTCTGTGCTTTGCAGGCGTTTATGCAGTCGCTGCTTTCCTCTGGAGTACCCCATGAATAACAAGAATGTCGGTGTGGTCGGTCTGGGCGCGATGGGGCTGGGCATTGCCCGCTCGCTGTTGCGCAGCGGTTTCAATGTGCATGCCTGTGATGTGCGCACTGCCGTAACAGAGCAGTTCGCCGGGGAGGGTGGTGTGGCTTGCCTGTCACCGTCGCACATGGCCGCTGAGTGTGACGTGATCATCACCGTGGTGGTCAACGCCGAGCAGACCGAGACCGTATTGTTTGGTGAGGGTGGGGCCGTCGCCTCTCTGCGGCCGGGCAGCCTGGTGATCGGCTGCGCCACAGTCGCTCCGACTTACGCCGTGGATCTTGGCCAGCGCCTGGCAGCAAAGGGCCTGCTGTATCTGGATGCACCGATTTCCGGTGGCGCGGCCAAGGCTGCCGCTGGCGAGATGACCATGATGACCTCGGGCCCGGCCGACGCCTACGCCAAGGCTGAGTCGATCCTCGCTGGCATGGCCGGCAAGGTGTATCGCCTGGGCGACGTCCATGGCCTGGGGTCGAAGGTCAAGATCATCAATCAACTGCTGGCCGGGGTACATATTGCCGCCTCTGCCGAAGCCATGGCGCTGGGCCTGCGTGAAGGGGTCGATGCCGATGCGCTGTATGAGGTGATCACCCACAGCGCCGGTAACTCCTGGATGTTTGAAAACCGCGTGCCGCACATTCTCAAGGCTGACTACACGCCGTTGTCCGCCGTGGATATCTTCGTCAAGGACCTGGGCCTGGTGCTGGATACCGCCCGGGCCAGCAAATTCCCGCTGCCGCTGTCGGCCACCGCTCACCAGATGTTCATGCAGGCCTCCAGTGCCGGCTTCGGTCGTGAGGACGACTCGGCGGTGATCAAGATTTTCCCGGGCATCGAATTGCCGACTGCCAAGCCTGAGCCTGTTTGAGGAACACCCCATGACTACTTCCACCGCACGCCCGCTACTGGGCTGCATCGCCGACGATTTCACCGGCGCCACGGACCTTGCCAACATGCTGGTGCGCGGCGGAATGCGCACCGTGCAAAGCATTGGCATCCCTAGCGCGCAAGTGGCTGCCGGGCTTGATGCCGATGCGATCGTCATTGCCCTGAAGTCGCGTACCACACCGGTCGCCGAAGCAGTCGAGCAGTCCCTCGCCGCGCTGGCGTGGCTGCGCGAGCAAGGCTGCGAGCAGATCTTTTTCAAGTATTGCTCGACGTTCGACTCCACCGCGGCCGGCAATATCGGCCAGGTCAGCGAAGCACTGCTGGCCGCACTGGGTAGCGACTTCACCCTGGCGTGCCCGGCATTCCCGGAGAATGGCCGGACGATCTTTCGCGGTCACTTGTTTGTGCAGGATCAATTGCTCAGCGAGTCGGGCATGCAGAACCACCCGTTGACGCCGATGACCGATGCCAACCTGGTTCGGGTGCTGCAATCGCAGACCCGCCTGAATGTCGGCCTGTTGCGCTACGACACGATTGCCCGTGGCGCAGAACAGGTGCGGGCGCGCATCGCAGAACTGAGGGCTCAAGGTGTCGGCATGGCGATTGCCGATGCCTTGTCCGACAGCGATCTGTACACCCTCGGTGCCGCCTGCGCCGATCTGCCATTGTTGACGGGGGGGTCGGGGCTGGCCCTGGGCTTGCCGGAAAATTTCCGTCGGGCCGGCAAACTGCGCGATCTCGACGCCTCGAAACTTCCGGCGGTGTCCGGCGGGGAAGTGGTGTTGGCCGGCAGTGCTTCAATCGCCACCAATGGGCAAGTGGCCGCCTGGCTCGAAGCCGGCCGGCCAGCTTTGCGGATTGATCCGTTGGCCTTGGCGGCGGGGGAACCGGTGGTGGCGCAAGCCTTGACCTTCGCCCGTGATAACGAGCAAACCGTATTGATCTACGCCACCTGCTCACCGGAAGAGGTCAAGTCGGTGCAACAGCAACTGGGCGTCGAGCAGGCCGGTAGCCTGGTGGAAAACGCCTTTGGCGAAATTGCCCAGGGTCTGCGCCAGAGCGGCGTGCGCCGCTTCGTGATCGCCGGCGGAGAAACCTCCGGCGCAGTGGTCCAGGCGTTGGGCGTGCAGCTGCTGCAAATCGGCGCGCAGATCGATCCAGGTGTTCCAGCGACTGTCAGCAGTACTGACGAACCACTGGCGCTGGCACTCAAGTCGGGCAACTTCGGTGGTCGGGACTTCTTCAGTAAAGCCTTGAACCAACTCGCCCGGGCCGGGGGTGCACAATGAGCTGTGCAATGAGCAACGAGAACGCCCTGCGCGAAGAAATCTGTGAGGTTGGCCGCAGCCTGTACCAGCGCGGATACACCGTCGGCAGCGCCGGCAATATCAGCGCGCGCCTGGATGACGGCTGGTTGATCACGCCGACGGATGTGTGCCTCGGGCGCCTCGATCCCGCGACCATCGCCAAGGTCAATCTGGCTGGCGAATGGGTGTCCGGCGACAAGCCTTCGAAGACTCTGGCGTTGCATCGCCAGGTCTATGACCGCAACCCGAATGTGGGCGGCGTGGTGCATACCCACTCCACCCATTTGGTGGCGTTGACGCTCGCAGGTGTCTGGCAGGCGAACGACATTCTGCCGCCGCTGACGCCGTATCAGGTCATGAAAGTCGGGCATATCCCGTTGATTGCCTACCAGCGACCCGGTTCGCCGAAGGTTGCCGAACAGGTCGCACAACTGGCCAACAGCGTTCGCGGGGTGATGCTCGAGCGGCTTGGGCCGGTGGTCTGGGAGAGCTCGGTCTCCAGGGCCAGTTACGCCCTGGAAGAACTCGAGGAAACCGCGCGACTCTGGCTGATGAGCAATCCCAAACCTGAACCGCTCGATCAGGCGACGCTGGACGAGCTGCGAGAGACCTTCGGTGCGCACTGGTAACGCGCGGGCGTAACACGACAGATCGATAACACAGGCTCTGCCCGGGAGACGCACAGGGACTCTCGACGGCCCCGGCTTGCCTGAAAAAACAATAACAACAGGAAATCCAGGTATGACTCTCTTTCACTGCGGCATGTTCAGATCCATTGGCTGTACCCTTTCATTTACCCGGCGTGGAGGGTGTGTGAAATGAGCCCGTTAATCCTGCTGATTACTGCCGGGGTGGGCATCGCACTGTTGTTGTTCCTGGTGCTCAAGTACAAGTTCCAGCCCTTCGTGGCGTTGATGCTGGTGAGCATTCTGGTGGCGCTGGTGGCCGGGGTGAAACCGGCGGATCTGGTCGCCACCATCGAAGGCGGCATGGGCAAGACCCTGGGCCATATCGCGATCATCATTGCCCTGGGCGCGATGATCGGGCGGATCATCGAGCTCTCCGGCGGTGCCGAGGCGCTGGCCAAGACCCTGATTATCCGCTTTGGCAACCGGCGTACGCCCCTGGCGTTGACGATTGCCGGCTTCATGGTCGGGGTGCCGGTGTTCTTCGAAGTGGGCGTGATCATCCTGATGCCGCTGGCCTATGGTGTTGCCCGAACTGCGCGTAAGCCGCTGTTGGTGTTTGCGCTGCCGATGTGCGCGGCCTTGCTGACCGTGCACGCCTTTCTGCCGCCACACCCGGGCGCAGTGGCCGCCGCCAGTCAATTGGGCGCGGACCTGGGCCGCGTGCTGATGTTCGGTCTGCCGCTCACCGCGTTCCTTTGCTATGTCGGCTACCGCGTGGCCGGGCGCATGACCCGTCGGGTGTATCCGATGACCGACGATATTCGTGCGGAAGTCTATGGTCCGCATGTTACCAACGAGGATCTGGTTGCCTGGTCCAACGGTAACGACAAGAGCGCTGAGCGAGCGGCTGAAGCCGTGTCACACATGGGCCTGGAAGAGTCCGTCAGCAGCATCGTTTCCAAATTGCCGCCGGCCCCGGCTCCAGGGTTTGGCTTGATCGTCAGCCTGATCGCGCTACCGATCATTCTGATTCTGCTGGGGACGCTATCCACCTCGTTGCTGCCGGCCGAATCGGTCCTGCGCGGCATCATGACCGTGCTCGGCGCACCGCTGGTGGCGCTGCTGATCGACACCTTGCTGTGTGCCTGGCTGCTGGGTTCGCGTCGGGGCTGGAGCCGCACTCAGGTGTCTGATGTGATCGGTTCGGCCTTGCCCGGTGTGGCCATGGTGATCCTGATTGCCGGTGCCGGCGGTGTGTTCGGCAAGGTGCTGGTGGACACCGGAATCGGTGCCGTGGTCTCCGATATGCTGCGCACCACCGGTCTGCCGGTGCTGGCCCTGGGTTTTCTGCTGACCATGCTGTTGCGCGCAGTGCAGGGTTCGACCACGGTGGCGCTGGTAACCACTGCCGGCATCATCAGCCCACTGATTGCGACCCTCAATCTCACCCCGAACCACATGGCCCTGCTGTGCCTGGCCATGGGCGGTGGCGGGCTGGCCATGTCTCATATCAATGACGCCGGCTACTGGATCTTCACCAAACTGGCGGGGCTGAACGTGGCCGACGGTTTGCGCACCTGGACGGTATTGACCACCTTGCTCGGCACCTTGGGTTTCTGTATTACCCTGTTGATCTGGCCTTTTGTCTAACCCTTTATCTCAGGAGCTACCATGCCTCGTTTTGCTGCCAACCTCAGCATGCTCTACCCGGAACATGAGTTTCTGGATCGCTTCGCCTTTGCGGCTGCCGATGGTTTCGAAGCGGTGGAATATCTGTTTCCCTACGACTACAGCGCGCAAGAACTCAAGCAGCGCTTGAGCGACAACGGCCTGGTACAGGCACTGTTCAACGCGCCGCCCGGTGATTGGGCGGCGGGGGAGCGGGGCACGGTGTCGTTGCCCGGCCGGGAGAGTGAATTTCGTAGCGGGTTTGATCGCGCCCTGGAATACGCCGGTGTGCTGGGCAATTCACGCATCCATGTGATGGCCGGGCTGTTGCCATCGGAAAGCGATCGCCCACGGCATCACGGCGTGTACCTGGAAAACCTCGCCTATGCCACCGCCGAGGCGGCCAAGGCCGGCGTCACCGTATTGCTCGAGCCGATCAATACGCGGGACATGCCTGGCTTTTTCCTCAACCGCCAGGACCAGGCCCAGGCCATCTGCAAGGAAGTGGGCGCCAGTAACCTGAAGGTTCAGTTCGATTGCTACCACTGCCAAATCGTCGAGGGCGACCTGGCCACCAAACTGCGTCGCGACTTCGATGGTATCGGCCATATCCAGATCGCCGGCGTGCCTGACCGGCATGAACCGGACCTGGGGGAAGTCAATTATCCCTATCTGTTCGAGCTGATCGACCAGTTGGGTTATGACGGCTGGGTAGGGTGCGAATACCGGCCGCGTGGCAACACGTCTGTCGGCTTGCAGTGGTTGCGCGACTGGAGAGCGCGTCAGGCGCTATAGAGGAGGGCGGCGATGGGCCCCGCCGGAAGCAGGAGCCTGTCGTTTCACGCCGGTGTATGGTCAGCCGGCAGCAACAGTTCGACACCCTGCTTGCGGATGCCATCGGCCGCGGCAGGGGTCAATGCGTCGTCGCTGAGGATGATGTCGAACTGCTCGAGCCCGGCGATCCTGTACATGCTGAAGGTGCCGTATTTCGAACTGCTGGCCACCAGCACCACTTGCGCAGCCGATTGCATCGCGGCTTGCTTGACCTCGACCTTCAGCGCCGAAGGCGTGGTGAGGCCGCGACGCAAATCCCATGAGCTGGTTGATATGAACGCGATATCGGTGACCACCTGACGCAAGGTGGCAACCGCCAGGCCGCCCACGCAGGATTGATTGGAGTGATCCAATTGCCCGCCGGTATGAATCACCGTGACATGGGGCGCGTCGATCAGTGCCTGGACAATGCCGAAGTCATTCGTCACCACGGTCATGCCGGACAGCGCCTTGATGTAGGGGACAATTTCCAGCGTGCTGGTTCCCGCATCCAGGTAAACCGTCATGTCGGCATGCAATAGCCGGGCGGCGAGCCTGGCCATGGCCTGCTTCTGCGGCAACTCGACCACCGCCTTGGTCTGATGGCTGGGCTCACTGTGCAGCTGGCTGGCAATCCGCACCCCACCCGTTACCGAGTAAGCACGACCTTCCTGCTCCAGCAATGCAATGTCGCGGCGTATGGTCATGTGCGAACAGTCGAACATTTCCATCAATTGATGAACGCTCAGCACCTGATGCTTGCGCAACTGGCGCAGCATCAATTCACGGCGCTGTTCAGGGATCATCGGTGCGCCGCTTTCGGCGGCGATGTCCTTTTGACTAGGCATTCGGGCTCCAGAATGAAGAAATCCGCAGACAAGGAAGGCGGGGAATCATAGTAGCGAATCTGCGGCCGGATCAGTAGCGGGAGGAGATGTCGAGCACATTCTTCTTTCGCTCGATCGGACTGGGGCTGGAGGATATCGCCATTGCCAATGAGCTTTATCAGTTGCATATGAAGAGCAACCGAGTAGAGGTTCAGAAGTCGTTCTGTCTATTTCAGCGTAATAATAAGGTTCTTCACGGAATTCCGGGGAACACCGATACCTGTAAAAACTGCGGTGCGGCGATCCGACTTGCCATCGATGGCGACCTTTCGGCCGAGCATTTACTTCCTGGTGTACATATCCATTGTTGCGGTTACGGCCACTATTGGTTCCGCCCTTACGGCGGGTCACTTGGAAAAGCCCCAAGTAACCAAGGGCTCTTGCCCCTGACATTCGGTGCCTCGCTGTGGCTCGGCATGCCCTCGCTCCGGTCCTGCTCCGTGGGCCCGCCGCGATCGGCCATCCATGGCCGTACGCGGCTAACCCGGCATCCATGCCGGGTTGC
>NZ_CATKPZ010000027.1:0-29914 GCF_949767415.1 Pseudomonas sp. IT-196MI5 | reverse complement strand
GGTTTTGTGTGCACTGCCGACCCACTGTAGGAGCGGGCTTGCCCGCGAAGGCGTCAGTTCTGACAACCATTAACCTGAGCGTAACGATCCACCTCTCTGCTTGATTGATACGCTACGGCCAACACTCCTAAGGTAGCTCCACGACAGCGAACCCGTGGAGTGGTCATGACAACAACAATATCCCCCGACTCGCGATGGACGCGGCGGCGCAGCGAAAAGCAGCGGCGCCTCGAGCTGGTGCGAGGGCTTGCCGACGGCGTGGTGTTGCCCACCGACAACATCGTCGCGGCGCTGGAGGCCTTGATCCTGCCTGGCGACCGCGTGGTGCTCGAAGGCAACAACCAGAAGCAGGCGGATTTCCTTTCCCGTTCCCTGGCCAAGGCCGATCCCGCAAAGCTGCATGACCTGCACATGATCATGCCCAGCGTCGGACGCTCCGAGCACTTGGACCTGTTCGAGCGCGGCATCGCCCGCAAGCTCGATTTCTCTTTCGCCGGCACCCAAAGCCTGCGCATCAGCCAGTTGCTCGAAGACGGCCTGCTGGAAATCGGCGCGATTCACACCTACATCGAACTTTACGCACGACTGGTGGTGGACCTGATTCCCAACGTCGTGTTGTCGGCCGGGTTCATGGCCGACCGCGCGGGCAACATCTACACCGGGCCGAGCACCGAAGACACCCCGGCACTGATCGAGCCGGCGGCCTTCAGCGACGGCATCGTCATCGTTCAGGTCAACCAATTGGTGGACGACGTCAGCGACCTGCCGCGTGTCGACATTCCCGCCTCCTGGGTCGACTTCGTGGTGGTGGCGGACAAGCCGTTCTATATCGAACCGCTGTTCACCCGTGACCCTCGGCACATCAAGCCGGTGCACGTGCTGATGGCGATGATGGCGATCCGCGGCATCTACGAAAAACACAGCGTGCAGTCCCTCAACCATGGTATCGGTTTCAACACGGCCGCCATCGAACTGATCCTGCCGACCTACGGCGAATCCCTCGGCCTCAAAGGCAAGATTTGCCGCAACTGGACGCTCAACCCGCATCCAACGCTGATCCCGGCGATTGAAAGCGGTTGGGTCGAAAGCGTGCATTGCTTCGGTACCGAGTTGGGGATGGAGAACTACATTGCGGCACGGCCGGACGTGTTCTTTACCGGGCGCGACGGTTCCTTGCGTTCCAATCGGATGTTCAGCCAACTGGCCGGGCAATACGCGGTGGACCTGTTCATCGGCGCGACTTTGCAAGTCGATGGCGACGGTCATTCTTCCACCGTGACGCGCGGACGCCTGGCCGGTTTCGGCGGGGCACCGAACATGGGGCACGACCCGCGCGGTCGTCGTCACGGTACGCCGGCCTGGCTCGACATGCGCAACACCGATGTGGCCGAGCCGATGCTCGAGCGTGGCAAAAAGCTCGTGGTGCAGATGGTCGAGACCTTCCAGGAGGGCGGCAAACCGACTTTTGTTGAAACCCTCGATGCGGTGGATGTGGCGAAGAAAAGCGGCATGCCACTGGCGCCGATCATGGTCTATGGCGACGACGTCACCCACCTGCTGACTGAAGAAGGCATCGCCTACCTGTACAAGGCGCGCTCGCTGGAAGAGCGCCAGGCGATGATCGCCGCCGTCGCCGGGGTGACCGCCATCGGCCTGCGCCATAACCCCAAAGACACTGCACGCATGCGTCGCGAAGGCCTGATCGCCTTGCCCGAAGACCTCGGCATCCGCCGCACCGACGCCACCCGCGAACTGCTCGCGGCGAAAAGCGTGGCCGATCTGGTGGAGTGGTCCGGTGGCCTCTACAACCCGCCCGCCAAGTTCAGGAGCTGGTAATGCACGCACTTAACCTGCAACCCAAAAGCCTGAGCCTGGCCGAACGGCTGGCGGATCTGGCGGTGGACGCACTGATCGACGAGGCTGATCTGTCGCCGAAACCGGCACTGGTCGACCGTCGCGGCAATGGCGCCCATACCGATTTACACTTGGGGCTGATGCACGCTTCGGCGTTGTCGTTGTGGCCGGCGTTTAAAGAAATGGCTGATGCAGCCATCGAGTTCGGTGAAGTCGGCTCGCCCCTGCGCGAAGCCGTGGGCCGCATCGGTCGCGAAGGCGAGCAAGCGATGCTCGACACCACCGGCGGCGTGAACACCCATCGCGGGGCGATCTGGGCCTTGGGCCTGTTGGTCACGGCCGCTGCACTGGAACCTCAATCCTGCAGCGCCAATAGCGTGGCGATACGTGCTGCGCGGTTAGCCTTGCTCGACGACCGTTTTGCACCACGTCCGCTCAGTCACGGTGCGCAAGTCGCCCAACGCTATGGCGCTCGCGGTGCTCGTGAAGAAGCGCAACTGGGTTTTCCGGCGGTGACCCAACGTGCTCTGCCACAACTGCTGCGCAGCCGCGCCGCCGGTCATGGCGAACACAACGCCCGGCTCGATGCACTCTTGGCGATCATGACGAATCTGGCCGACACCTGCGTGCTTTACCGCGCCGGTGAAGAAGGTCTGAACACCATGCAACTGGGCGCCCGGGCGGTGCTCGATGCGGGTGGCAGTGCCAGCCTCGGCGGACGTCGCCGCCTGCATGAGCTGGACCAACAACTCATCGCGTTGAATGCCTCGCCCGGCGGCGCTGCCGACCTGCTCGCAGCCTGCCTGTTCATCGACCGTATCGCGTCTGGCGACGGCCTCATCCAGGGAGTGTTTTGATGGAAACCTTATCTTTTGAATTCCCCGCCGGGCAGCCACCACGCGGCCGCACACTGGTGGGTTGTGTCGGCTCGGGCGATCTGGAAGTGCTGATCGAACCGGGTCAGGCCGGCAAGCTGACGATCAACGTGCAGACCTCGGTCAATGGCAGTGAACAACGCTGGCAGCATCTGTTCGCACGGATGTTCGACGGCCAGACGCCGCCGGCCATGGATATCGATATCCACGATTTCGGCGCGACGCCCGGCGTGGTGCGCCTGCGTCTGGAACAAGGCTTCGAGGAGATCGGCCATGACTGACAGCGCAGCCTTGCTCAACAAGCACAGCTTCGTCGAACTCGGTGCGCGGCAACGGGCCAAGGCGTTGCTCGACGTCGGCACCTTCCGCGAACTGCTCGATCCCTTTCAACGGATCATGTCGCCGTGGCTGTCGCGCCAGGGTGTGGTGCCGCAAGCCGACGACGGCGTGGTAATCGCCAAGGGCAATCTCGATGGTTTGCCGGTGGTGATTGCGGCCATCGAAGGCGCATTCCAGGGCGGCAGCCTCGGTGAAGTCGGCGGAGCAAAAATTGCCGGTGCACTGGAACTGGCCGCCGAAGACAACCGCAACGGCATTCCGACCCGCGCCGTGCTGCTGCTGGAAACCGGCGGCGTGCGCTTGCAGGAAGCCAACCTCGGCCTGGCGGCGATTGCCGACATCCACGCGGCGATTGTCGATTTGCAGCAGTACCAACCCGTGGTCGGTGTGGTGGCGGGCAGCGTCGGTTGCTTTGGCGGCATGTCGATTGCCGCCGGGATGTGCAGCTATCTGTTGGTGACCCGGGAGGCGCGACTCGGCCTGAACGGCCCGCAGGTAATCGAGCAGGAAGCCGGACTCGAAGAATACGATTCCCGCGACCGGCCCTTCATCTGGAGCCTGACCGGTGGTGAACAGCGTTTCGCCAGTGGTCTGGTGGATCGTTACGTGGATGACGATGTGGCGCAGATTCGCCAACAGGTGGCTGAGTTGCTCCAGCAGGGTTTGCCTGCACTGCCGCGCAGCCGGCAGGCCGAGTTGTTCCTGCAACGTCTGGCGCGTCTGGACGCCGAATCGCAAATCGAGCCGTGCGTGGTTCGCGATCTGTACCAAGGAGAACGCCCATGAGTCCGTATTCCCTGCGTGGATTGAACTGGTTCAACGCCTTGAGTGCCGGTGCGAAAGCAGTCGAAGGCTTGCCGGCTTCGCTGAAGGTGGCGGACGGAGCGCTGGGCGATCAGCCTGTGCGTTTCATCGCGGTGGTGGCAGACCCGGAAAACCGCTTCGTCCGTGCCCGCAACGGCGAAGTGGGTTTGCTCGAAGGCTGGGGCCTGGCCAAGGCTGTGGATGAAGTCATTGCGGCCGATCAGAACAAGGCACACAAACGCGCCCTGATCGCCATCGTCGACGTGCCGAGCCAGGCTTACGGTCGACGCGAGGAAGCGCTCGGTATCCATCAGGCGCTGGCCGCTGCGGCAGACAGTTATGCCCGTGCCCGTCTCGCTGGTCATGCGGTGATCGGTCTGCTGGTGGGCAAGGCGATGTCCGGGGCATTTCTGGCCCACGGCTATCAGGCCAATCGCTTGATCGCCTTGCGCGATCCGGGGGTGATGGTGCACGCCATGGGCAAGGCGTCGGCGGCGCGGGTGACCTTGCGCAGCGTCGAAGAGCTCGAAGCCCTGGCGGCGAGCGTGCCGCCGATGGCCTATGACATCGACAGCTATGCCAGCCTCGGGTTGCTGTGGGAAACCTTGTCAGTGGAACAGATCGAGCAGCCGACCGCCGCGGATATGGCGCGAGTGACCGAGTGCCTGGGTCAGGCGATGGGCGATATCGCTGAGAAGGGTACAGATCTCAGTGGTCGTCTCGGTGCGGCCAATCGTGTGGCATCGAGCAAGGTTCGCCAATTGCTGAGAGCGCAGTGGTGAGTACGCTACTGGCCCATGACCTGCTGTGGGGCATGACCCCGCAGCAGTTGCCCACGGATGCGCCTGCGTGGGTAACCGAGTCGATCAGTGCCGGTCAGCCGGTGGTGGTCCGTCGTGCCTTGAGCGCGGCGGGGCAGGTGGCGGTGGGCGTGCGCGGGCCGCTACGCGAACAGCGATTTGCAGCGGTGATGGAAGTCGCCGCCATTACGCGGCAGGTGCGGCCGGAAGAACTCTGCCATGTTCAAGGCCAGCGCGACTTCCCGGCGCTGCGCGCCTTGGAGCAGCTGCGCTCGTACCTCGATGACAGTGGCTGGGTCTGGGGTGTCAGCGGCAGCGCCGGGTTCGAGTTGGCCAGTGGATTTTCCGCTTTGCATGAGGGCAGCGATCTCGATCTGATCCTGCGTACGCCACGTCCGTTGAGTCGTGTCGACGCCCAGGCGCTGGTGGCCATTCTTGATACCGCCGTGTGCCACGTGGACCTGCAATTGCAGACGCCGTCGGGCGCCGTCGCCTTGCGCGAATGGGCCGGTGCGTCGTCGCGGGTCCTGCTGAAAAATGCCATTCAAGCCATTCTGGTTACTGACCCGTGGAATCCACAGGAGCAAGCAGCGTGAGCAGCTTGCTGGTGTTCCCCGGCCAAGGCGCGCAACGACCCGGGATGCTGGCGCGTTTGCCTCGGGAAACATTGAACGAGGCGAGCGACCTGCTCGGTGAAGACGTCACGAGTCTGGATTCTGCCGAGGCGTTGCAGTCGACGAGGGCGGTTCAGCTTTGCCTGCTGATCGCCGGGGTCGCCGCTTCACGGCAGCTGGGCTTGACTCCGGATTACGTGGCCGGCTTGTCGATCGGCGCTTACCCGGCAGCGGTGGTGGCTGGTGCCCTGGGTTTCAGCGATGCGTTGCATCTGGTCAGCCTGCGCGGCGAACTGATGCAGCAGGCTTATCCACAGGGCTACGGCATGACCGCGATCATCGGTCTGGACCTGGCTGCGGTGGAAGGATTACTGGCCCGGGTGCACAGTGCGCAAATGCCGGTTTATCTGGCCAATATCAATGCCGATAACCAGGTGGTAATTGCCGGTAGCGACACGGCGATGAAAGCGGTGACGGAGTTGGCGAAAGGTTGCGGGGCAGGCCTGGCCAAGCGTCTGGCAGTGAGCGTGCCGTCCCACTGCCCATTGCTTGAGGTGCCCGCGCAACGGCTGGCCGAAGCCTTCGCCAAGGTGTCGCTGCACACCCCGAAGATCGGCTACCTGAGCGGCAGTCGTGCGCGTCCACTGGTCAAGCCTGAAGCCTTGCGTGACGACCTGGCCTTCAACATGTGTCGCATCGTCGATTGGCGCGGCACGGTACAAAGCGCCTACGAGCGCGGCGTGCGTCTACAGATCGAACTGCCGCCCGGTGCGGTGCTTACCGGGCTGGCGCGCCGGGTGTTCGAGCAGGGCACCGTGATTGCCTTCGACGGTGCCCGGCTCGATACCTTGCAGGCGCTGATGCGAGAGGAGGACAGCCGCCACTCTTAAATCACCCGGCTTAAGGCTTCGAACAACAAAAACAACATTCGAAATGCACTTTGAGGACTACAACAATGATTATTTACGGTGTGGCGCTGTTGGCGATCTGTACGCTGGCAGGGGTGATCATGGGTGACATGCTCGGTGTATTGCTGGGCGTGAAGTCAAACGTCGGCGGTGTCGGGATCGCGATGATCCTGCTGATTTGCGCACGGTTGTGGATGCACAAACGTGGCGGCATGACCAAGGATTGCGAGCTGGGCGTCGGCTTCTGGGGCGCCATGTACATCCCGGTGGTGGTGGCCATGGCGGCGCAACAAAACGTGGTCACGGCGCTGCATGGCGGTCCGGTGGCGGTGTTGGCGGCGATCGGCTCGGTGGTGGTCTGCGGCTGTACCATTGCCCTGATCAGCCGGACCCATAAAGGCGAACCCTTGCCTGATGAACCGGTGGATGTAACGCCGGTTGGCGCACCGGCAGGAGGTCGCTGATATGTGGGATCTCATCAAGAGCGGTCTGGAACACAACGGTCTGGTCACCGCATTCGCCTTTGTCGGCGTGATCATGTGGGTATCGGTCATTCTTTCCAAACGCCTGACCTTCGGACGCATCCACGGTTCGGCGATTGCCATCGTCATCGGCCTGGTGCTGGCCTGGGTCGGCGGCACGATGACTGGCGGGCAAAAAGGCCTGGCGGACTTGACGCTGTTTTCCGGCATCGGGTTGATGGGTGGTGCCATGCTGCGGGACTTCGCCATCGTTGCCACGGCATTCGAGGTGCAGGCCACGGAAGCGAGAAAGGCCGGTTTGATCGGCGTGATCGCGCTGCTGTTGGGCACGGTACTGCCGTTCATTGTCGGCGCGTGCATGGCCTGGGCCTTCGGTTATCGCGATGCGGTGAGCATGACCACCATTGGCGCCGGTGCGGTGACTTACATCGTCGGGCCGGTGACCGGTGCGGCAATCGGTGCGACCTCGGATGTGATGGCGCTGTCGATTGCCACCGGCCTGATCAAGGCGATTCTGGTGATGGTGGGTACGCCGATGGCGGCGCGCTGGATGGGCCTGGATAACCCGCGCTCGGCGATGGTGTTCGGTGGGCTGGCCGGCACCGTGAGCGGCGTGACCGCCGGTTTGGCGGCGACGGATCGGCGCCTGGTGCCTTATGGCGCGTTGACCGCGACCTTCCACACCGGGCTGGGCTGTCTGCTGGGGCCTTCGCTGTTGTTCTTTATTGTTCGCGGGATTGTTGGGTAAGTCTCGGGATCTTCGCTGACTGTACCGACGTCATCGCGAGCAAGCTCGCTCCCACATTGGAATGCGGTCTCCTGTGGGAGCGAGCTTGCTCGCGATGGCCGCGACACGGTCTCAAACCTGCCGATTGGCATACATCCGACACTCCGCCAGCAACGCCAGCAGATTCGGATCACGCTCCTTGGCCTTCAGGAACACCACGCCAATATGCTGCTGCAAGCGGTACTTTTCCTGCAGCGGGATCAGCTTCACCCGGTTCTCGTACACCGCCGCAATCCGCCCCGGCAGCAACGCATAACCCACGCCCGAACTGACCATGCTCAGCAGGGTGAAGATGTCGTTGACCTGCATCGCCACCTTCGGCTCGAACCCTGCCTGCTCGAATACCCGCTTGCCGTCCTGATGGGTGGCGAAGCCCTGGGTCAGTGTGATGAAGGTTTCGTCGCGGACTTCGGCCAGGTCGACTTCGGTTCGCTGGGCAAACTTCGAATCGGCGGGCGTGGCGAGGAAGATGTCGTCGGAAAACAGCGGGATCTGCTCGCAATCCGGATCGTTGACGCTGTCGTCCAGCGACACCAGGGCCGCATCGACTTCCATGTTCTTGAGCTTGTAGAGCAGGTCGATATTGGAGCCCAGTATCAGGTCGATGTTCAGTTCGCTGCGGCGGATCTTCAAACCCATGATCAACTGCGGCACAGTCTTCACTGTCAGCGAATACAGCGAACCCAACTTGAAGCGCTCGGCGGAGAAACCGGCGGCTTCGCGGGTCAGGCGCACGCTTTCGACGACATCCTGAATCAGTTTCTGCGCCCGCTCTTCCAGCACATAAGCGCTTTCCAGCGGCGTCAGACTGCGGCCTTCGTGCTTGAACAACGGGCAGCGCAGGGCGCTTTCCAGGGAATGGATCGCCCGATGCACGCTGACATTGCTGGTCTGCAATTCGGCAGCGGCCCGCGCCAGGTTGCCGGTGCGCATGAAAGCGAGGAACACCTCGAGTTTTTTCAGGGTCAATTCTTCATCGATCAGCATGGGGCGGACTCTTTTTGGAATGACTCGATTGTGCCCAATTACGCCGGGCCCGTCGTACGGAAACATTGCGCTTTTACGCTTGAAGCCTGAGCCTTGCGCTTTGCGGCAATGAACTTCGAGGTGAGCGACGCATGTATCACGGGGAAAGACTGAACGCCTGGACGCATCTGGTCGGGGCAGTGGCGGCGTTTGTCGGCGGGGTGTGGCTGATTGTGCTGGCCAGTCTCGACGGCAGCCCGTGGAAGATTGTCAGCATGGCAATCTACGCCTTTACCTTGCTGGTGCTTTACAGCGCATCGACCGTGTACCACAGCGTGCGCGGGCGCAAGAAAGCGATCATGCAGAAGGTCGATCACTTTTCGATCTACCTGTTGATCGCCGGCAGCTACACGCCGTTCTGCCTGGTGACCCTGCGCGGGCCGTGGGGCTGGACGTTGTTCGGGATTGTCTGGGGACTGGCGCTGATCGGTATCCTGCAAGAGATCAAGCCGCGTTCGGAAGCACGCATTCTATCGATCGTGATTTACGCGGTGATGGGCTGGATCGTGCTGGTGGCGGTCAAGCCGCTGCTCGCGGCGCTGGGCGCCGCCGGATTTGCGTGGCTGGCATCAGGCGGGGTGTTGTACACCGTGGGGATTATCTTTTTTGCCCTCGATCATCGCCTGCGCCATGCCCACGGGATCTGGCATCTGTTCGTCATCGCCGGGAGCCTGCTGCACTTTGTGGCGATTTTCTTTTATGTGCTTTAAGGCTGTACCGGAACCAGGCGATCCAGCTGCTCCCGGGCTCGACGGCTGAATACCTGCAACAGGTCGTTCAAGGTGTGAGGCGGTGGTTCGGCGGCACGGGTCACGGCGTACAGGGTGATGGGCAGCGGCGGTGCCAGAGGGCGGATCGTCGTTGTGGCAGGGGACGCACCCAGGGCCGTAAACGGATCGATCACCGCCAGACCCGCCCCGGATTCCACCATCGCCCGTGCCAGTGAGTAGGTTTGCACGGCGATGCGTACCCGTGGCGGCGGTTCGACCGCTTCCAGGTAACTGTCGAGTCGCGCGGCCAGCGGATCGGCGCTGGATAAACCGATCAGCGGCGCATCCGCCAGCGCCATCAGCGGCAACGGTTTACCTGCCTCTTCCTGAGGCCAGTAACCACTCGGCGCCAGCGCCACCAGCACGCCGGACGCCAGCGCCTGGGCCTTGAGCCCCGGGTGATCCGGGCGTTGCAGGGTCAGGGCGACATCCACTTCGCGCATCAACAGGTTCTGCACCAGTTCGCGACTGTGGGCGCTGGAGAGTTCGCAAACGATGTCCGGGTAACGCCCGGTCCACTCGTGTATGGCCGGCGGCAGCAATGACAGGGCCAGTGCCGGGGTGGCACCGATGCGCAGGCTGTGGCCGGGTTCACGGCGCAGGCTCTGCGCCAGGCGTCGCACGCCTTGCAGGCTTTCACTGACCTTGTCCACCTCGCGCTCCAGCTCCAGCGCTTCCGGCGTCGCCTGCAACTTGCCGCGTACCCGCAGGAACAACGGGAAGCCCAATTGCTGCTCGGCGTGCTGCAACACCTTGCTCACCGCTGGCTGCGAGACGTGCAGCAATTGCGCGGCAGCGCTGATCGATCCGGTCTGGCGGATGGCCTGGAAAATTTCGATATGGCGAAGGCGCATGACAAGTCCATAACCTTTGTTTATGGGGTTGCCATCTTTATGCATTGTTCAACGTCTGTCACCTGGCTCTAACCTTGGCCTTGTCTTCACAACGGTTTTAGGGACGGACATGGCTCAGCGTGTGTGCATCATCGGTGGCGGCGTGATTGGCCTGGCAACAGCCTATGCGCTGGTGCGCGACGGCTTCGAGGTGACGGTGGTCGAGGCACGGGACTCGCTGGGCAGCGAAACCAGCTTCGCCAACGGCGGCCAGTTGTCCTATCGCTATGTCGCGCCCCTGGCCGACGCCGGTGTGCCTTGGCAAGCCATCGGCTGGATGCTGCGCGGCGATTCACCGCTGAAGCTGCGCCCGCGCTTCGACCCGGCCCAGTGGCGCTGGATGGCGTCGTTCCTCGGCGCTTGCCGCCGCTCGGTCAACCGCGAGAACGCCGCGCACTTGCTGCGCCTGGCGCTGTTCAGCCAGGACACCTTGAAGTCCTGGCGCGAGGACGATGGACTGGCGGGATTCCAGTGGCGGCGCAATGGCAAACTGGTGACTTTCCGCCAGAACAGCAGCTTCGAACATGCGCGCCAGGGCCTGGCCGACCCGCAGCGACAGCAGGTGTTGTCGCCGGCCGAATGCGCGCAGCTGGAACCGGCGCTGGTCGATGCGCCATTTGTCGGGGCGATCTACACCCCGGACGAAGAGGTCGGCGATTGCCACGGTTTCTGCCAGCAACTGGCCGCACGACTGAAGGCGTCCGGCCGTTGCGAGTTTCTCCTCGGGCAAGCGGTGACCGGCATTCGCCACAGCAACGGCCGCATCAACGCCATCGAACTGGGCGAGCAAGTGCTGCCGGTCGATCAACTGGTGATCGCCGCCGGTCACCGCAGTCCGCTGTTGGCGCTGCCCGGGTTGCAACTGCCGCTTTATCCGCTCAAAGGCTACAGCCTGACCGTGCCGATCGGCGCCGGTCACCGGGCGCCGGACGTGAGCATTACCGACTACGACCGCAAGATCGTCTACGCCCGCATCGGCGAGCAATTGCGCGTGGCGGCGATGGTCGACATCGTCGGCTTCGACCCTGCGCTGGACCCCAAACGCCTGGCACTGATCAAGCGCCAGGCCCATGACACCTTTCCAAATGCCGGCGCCTATGACGAAGCCGTCGAGTGGGCCGGCATGCGCCCGGCCACCCCCAGCGGCGTGCCGTTGCTCGGTGCGACGGCGTATCGCAATCTGTGGCTCAACCTCGGCCACGGTGCGCTGGGCTTCACCCTGGCATGCGGCAGCGGGCGCTTGCTCAGCGAGCTGATCGGCGAGCGCGAGCCTTCCATCGACCTGCTCGGTTTCAACCACCGGGCCGCCTGAACACCGATTTCTGAAGAGGACATTGCAATGACCATTACCCGACTGCACAGCAACCCGCGCCTGTCCGGTGCCGTGACCTTTGGCGACCTGGTGTTTCTCTCCGGGCAGGTGCCGGGCGATGCCCTGGATGCCAGCGGCCAGACCCGCGAAGTGCTGGCGAAAATCGATACATTGCTGGCCGAGGCGGGCAGCGACAAGGATCATCTGCTCAGCGCGACCATTTACCTGAAGAACATCACCACGGATTTCGCCGCGATGAACGAGGTCTGGTCGGCCT
Organism: Pseudomonas sp. IT-196MI5; assembly: GCF_949767415.1. Lineage (NCBI taxonomy): Bacteria > Pseudomonadati > Pseudomonadota > Gammaproteobacteria > Pseudomonadales > Pseudomonadaceae > Pseudomonas > Pseudomonas sp. IT-196MI5. The sequence goes on along the minus strand of NZ_CATKPZ010000027.1, from coordinate 18,173 downwards.
GGCTGTCGCCGGGGCAGGCGCCGAGCCGCACCACCGTGCAGGCCGAACTGGCCCGCCCGCAGGTGCTGGTGGAAATCACCGTCATCGCTGCACGCGTCTGATAAACCAACACCCACAACGGAGAATAACAATGCAAAAAATCACGTTGCTCGCTTGTACGCTTGGCCTGTTGCTCGGCAATCAGGTTCAGGCCAATGAAGCGCCGCTGACCGGCACCCTGAGCAAGATCGCCAGCGCCAACAGCATCACCCTGGGCTATCGCGATGCTTCGGTGCCGTTCTCCTACGTGGGTGATCACAGCGGCAAGCCAATGGGTTACTCGGTGGATCTGGCGGGCAAGATCGTCGAGCGTATCCAGCAGCAACTGGCGCTGCCGGACTTGAAGGTGAACTACAACCTGGTGACCTCGCAGACCCGTATTCCACTGGTGCAGAACGGCACCGTGGACCTGGAGTGCGGCTCCACCGGCGTGACCGCCGAACGGCAGAAGCAGGTGGCGTTCTCCTATGGCTTCATCTACGTCAAAGGCCAGTTGCTGACCGCGAAGGACAGCGGGATCAAGAGCTTCGCCGACCTGCGCGGCAAGAACGTGGTGACCACCGCCGGCACCACCAACGAGCGTTTCCTGAAAAGCTACAACGTCGATAACAAGATCGACATGTTCGTGATCAGCGCCAAGGACCACGGCGAAGCCTTCCAGATGCTGCAATCGGGCCGGGCGGTGGCGTTCTACATGGACGATGCGCTGCTCTACGGCGAGCGGGCCAAGGCCAATGACCCGCACAAGTGGGTGGTGGTCGGGGAGGAGCAATCGCGGGAGATCTACAGCTGCATGGTGCGCAAGGACGATCCGCAGTTCCTGGCGCTGGTCAATGGCGCGTTGGCGGATCTGTACAGCTCGGGCGAGATCAATGGCATCTACAAACGCTGGTTCGAGCAACCGATCCCGCCGAAGGGTTTGAACCTCGAGTTCCCGATGACCAGCGAACTCAAGGCGATCATTGCCAAACCGGTGAGCGATCCGGTGCAGTAGTCATCCAGACCGAGTCGTGGCGATTCGCGAGCAGGCTCGCTCCCACATTGGGCCTGTGGTGCTCACAAACTTTGTGATCACTGGAGATCCACTGTGGGAGCGAGCCTGCTCGCGATGGGGTCTTAGAAGTCACCCCACAACTGCTGAGCCACCGCCAGTGCGACAACCGGCGCGGTTTCGGTGCGCAGCACCCGCGGACCGAGGCGGGCAGCATGAAAGCCGCCGGCCTTGGCCTGATCGACTTCGGCATCGGACAAACCACCCTCCGGACCGATCAGGAATGCCAGGCTTGCAGGCTTGGCATGGCTCACCAGCGGTTCGGCCACTGGATGCAGCACCAGCTTCAACTCGGCTTGCGTTTGCTTCAGCCAGTCGGCCAACAACAACGGCGGATGAATCACCGGCACCCTTGAGCGCCCGCATTGTTCGCATGCGCTGATCGCCACCTGGCGCCAGTGCAGCAGGCGCTTGTCGGCGCGCTCGTCCTTGAGCCGGACTTCGCAGCGTTCGGTGAAGATCGGGGTGATTTCAGTGACGCCCAGTTCCGTAGCTTTCTGAATTGCCCAGTCCATGCGCTCGCCTCGGGACAGGCCCTGGCCGAGATGGATGTGCAGCGACGATTCGACCTGCCCGGCGAAGCTTTCATCGATCTGCACCACCACGCGCTTTTTGCCGACGTCGACCAGCCTGGCGCGAAACTCCTGGCCCGAACCGTCGAACAACTGCAACGCATCGCCCTCGGCCATGCGCAGCACGCGGCTGATGTAATGGGCCTGGGCTTCGGGCAACTCGTGCTCGCCGATGCTCAGGGGGGCGTCGATAAAGAAGCGGGACAGTCTCATGCGGGGTCTCTGAAAAAGGGTGTTGGTCATGGATCGGTGGGACTTCTGTGGGAGCGAGCTTGCTCGCGATGACGATCTGACATTCACCATTGATGGTGTCTGAAAGACCGCTATCGCGAGCAAGCTCGCTCCCACATTGACCGCATCATCAACCCGGATCACGGAATCCCGGGTGGAAGTCTTTCGGCACCGCCACGCTGACGCTGTCACGGGTCGCAATGTCGATCCCTTCGCTGGCCACTTCGGCCAGGAAGTCGATCTGCTCCGGGGTGATCACATACGGCGGCAGGAAATACACCACGCTACCCAGTGGACGCAGTAAGGCACCGCGCTCCAGGGCGTGCTGGAACACCTTCAGGCCACGACGCTCCTGCCATGGATAAGCTTCCTTGCTGGCCTTGTCCTTGACCATCTCGATGGCCAGCACCATGCCGGTCTGGCGCACTTCGGACACGTTCGGGTGGTCCACCAGATGCGCCGTCGATGAAGCCATGCGCTGGGCCAGCGCCTTGTTGTTCTCGATGACGTTGTCTTCTTCGAAAATATCCAGGGTCGCCAGGGCCGCCGCGCACGCCAGCGGGTTGCCGGTGTAGCTGTGGGAGTGCAGGAAGGCGCGCAGGGTCGGGTAGTCGTCGTAGAAGGCGCTGTAGACTTCGTCGGTGGTCATGCACGCCGCCAGCGGCAAGTAACCGCCGGTCAGGGCTTTGGACAGGCACAGGAAGTCCGGGCGGATGCCGGCCTGTTCGCAGGCGAACATCGTCCCGGTGCGACCGAAGCCGACGGCGATTTCGTCGAGGATCAGGTGCACGCCGTAGCGGTCGCAGGCTTCTCGCAGCAGCTTGAGGTACACCGGGTGGTACATGCGCATGCCACCGGCGCCCTGGATCAGCGGCTCGACGATCACTGCCGCGACCGTGTCGTGGTTTTCGGCCAGGGTCTGCTCCATGGCGGCGAACATGTTGCGCGAGTGCTCTTCCCAGCTCATGCCCTCGGGGCGCAGGTAGCAGTCCGGGCTCGGCACTTTGATGGTGTCCATCAACAGCGCTTTGTAGGTCTCGGTGAACAGCGGCACGTCGCCCACCGACATCGCCGCCATGGTCTCGCCGTGGTAGCTGTTGGTCAGGGTGACGAAGCGCTTCTTGGCTGGCGTACCGCGATTGAGCCAGTAGTGAAAGCTCATTTTCAGCGCGACTTCGATGCAGGACGAACCGTTATCGGCGTAGAAGCACCGGGTCAGGCCTTCCGGCGTCATCTTCACCAGGCGCTCGGACAGTTCGATCACCGGTTGATGGCTGAAGCCGGCAAGGATCACATGTTCGAGCTGATCGACCTGGTCCTTGATGCGTTGGTTGATCCGCGGGTTGGCGTGGCCGAATACATTGACCCACCAGGAGCTGACCGCATCGAGGTAGCGTTTGCCTTCGAAGTCTTCCAGCCACACGCCTTCCCCGCGCTTGATCGGGATCAGCGGCAGTTGTTCGTGATCTTTCATCTGGGTGCAGGGATGCCACAACACGGCGAGATCGCGTTGCATCCACTGATTATTCAGGCCCATTTTCACTCTCCTGGAGGCGGTCCGTGAACTGCGCGGACAAACAATCGCGCAAGCCTATGCAATGCGTGCCACGGGGACAACCCATTGTGTCGAATCAGCTACTTTATCCAGGTCGATAGACGTTGCTGGCGGGTGTTGGAAGGCTGACGTATCCTTCGCGGTTCTTGAGCCGTCTGGCTCGCAAAAACTGTTGTTTTCCTCGTGTGATTCCGGAGTTCGCTGAATGTCTGTCGGTTGGCTGCGCGCCTGTGCGCTGGTGATGTTGGGGCTGTTCAGCGTGTCTGCGCTGGCCAAGGATAAAACCGCGATCGTGATCGGCGGCGGCCTGTCGGGCCTGACTGCTGCGTACGAGCTGCAGAACAAGGGTTGGCAGGTCACCCTGCTGGAAGCCAAGTCGAGCCTGGGCGGCCGTTCCGGCATGGCCACCAGCGAGTGGATCGGCAACGACAAGGCCCAACCGGTACTGAACAAATACGTATCGAACTTCAAGCTGAGCACCACGCCGGCCCCTGAATTCGTGCGGACCCCAGGCTACCTGATCGATGGCGAGTATTACTCCGCCGCCGACCTGGCGACCAAACAGCCGGCTACCGCCGAGGCGCTCAAGCGCTTCGACAAGGCCGTGGACGATCTGGCGCGCTCGATCGACGATCCGCAGAACCCGGCCGCCAACAACACGCTGTACGCGCTGGATCAGATCAACGTGTCGAGCTGGCTCGACAAGCAGAACCTGCCGGCCACCGCCCGCCAGCTGATCAACCAGCAGATCCGTACCCGCTACGACGAGCCTTCGCGCTTGTCGCTGCTGTACTTCGCGCAGCAGAGCCGCGTTTACCGCGGCGTCTCCGATCGTGACCTGCGGGCTTCGCGCCTGGTCGGTGGCAGTCCGGTACTGGCCCAGGCACTGGTCAAGCAGCTGAAAACCATCAAGACCAATTCCCGGGTCTCGTCGATCACTCAGGATAAGGACGGCGTGACCGTCAAAGTCGACAGCGTCAGCTATCAGGCTGACTACGTCGTGCTGGCGGTGCCACTGCGCGCCCTGAACAAGATCCAGATGACCCCGGCGCTGGACGCCCAGCACCTGGCGGCGATCAAGGGTACCAACTACGGATGGCGCGATCAGATCATGCTGAAGTTCAAGACGCCGGTGTGGGAATCCAAGGCGCGCATGTCTGGCGAGATCTATAGCAACACCGGCCTGGGCATGCTGTGGATCGAGCCTGCCCTGAAGGGCGGTGCCAATGTGGTGATCAACCTGTCCGGCGACAATGCGCGAGTGATGCAGGCGTTCGGCGACAAGCAGATGGTTGATCAGGTGTTGATTCGCCTGCATACGTTCTATCCACAGGCTCGCGGTTCGTTCACCGGTTATGAAATCCGTCGCTACAGCACCGACCCGTCGACTGGCGGCGCCTACCTGGCCTTCGGCCCGGGCCAGATCAGCAAGTTCTGGCGCCTGTGGGAACGCCCGATTCAGCGCGTAACCTTCGCTGGCGAACACACCGACACCCTGTACCCGGGCACCCTGGAAGGCGCGCTGCGCACGGGTCAGCGCGCAGCTGGCCAGGTTGAAGACCTGGCGGCGGGCAAGTCGTTCGAACCGGCGAAAGTAGTCCCGGCCGCCGCTGCGGCGGGCGCTGGTGCGGTGGCGGCGAAGAAAGGCAATTTCTTCAGCAACCTGTTCGGCGGCTCGGATGACGAGAAGAAGCCAGAGCCGGTCAAAGCACCTGAGCCGGTAGCACCGCCTGCTCCTGTGCCAGCACCCGCCCCGGCCGTTGCACCGGCTCCGGTCGAAGCACCGAAGCCAGCAACCCCGGCAAAAGCCGAACCGGCCAAAAAGTCTCCGGCGAAACCGGTCGCCAAGACCGAGGCGAAAAAAGCCCCAGTCAAGGCGCCGGCCAAGAAAACCGAGCCGGTGAAGAAGCCAGCAGCTAAACCTGCGGCGACTCCGGTAATGGATGCCAAGGCGTAGTAAGCCCTGGGATCAAAAAAACGCGGTGTAAATGCCGCGTTTTTTTATGCCCGGAGAAATCTGGGCACACAATCGAATAAATCTTTGGCAGGAAGTGTTATTGAGTTGGGCTACATTTTTGTACACACATTGGCCTTTAATCTTTTCTTAACTCGCCTGTTTCAGACTCTTGATCGTATTTCTCGATATTTCAAAGCAAAATTTTCCGCTTTAATTCGATAGATAACTCGATAGTCTTGGGCCAGCACTTACAGGGATCTAGGCAATGCAGCTACGTAACTCTACCTCCCGCTACGGCTGGGTCAGTATCGTCATTCACTGGAGTGTGGCGCTGGCGGTCTTCGGTCTGTTCGCGCTTGGACTGTGGATGGTGGGACTCGACTACTACAGCACCTGGCGCAAAGATGCGCCGGACCTGCACAAGAGCATCGGCCTGGTGTTGCTGGGTGTGATGTTGCTGCGGGTGCTGTGGCGCTTCATCAGCCCGCCGCCGCCAACCCTGGCCAGCTACAGCCGCATGACGCGCCTCGGCGCCAGGTTCGGCCATGGCTTTCTGTATATCAGTCTGTTTGCTGTGTTGATTGCCGGTTACCTGATTTCCACCGCAGAAGGTGTCGGTATCCCGGTGTTTGGCTTGTTTGAAGTCCCTGCGCTGGTATCCGGACTGCCGGACCAGGCAGATACCGCTGGCGTGATTCACCTCTATCTGGCTTGGGTGCTGGTAATTTTTTCCGGCCTCCATGCGTTGGCAGCATTGAAGCACCACTTTATCGACCGTGATGTGACCCTCAAGCGAATGCTGGGTCGCAAAGCCTGAAGTTCAACCTCGACTCCAAAGGAAAACAAAGCATGTTGAAAAAGACTCTGGCCGCTCTGGCAATCGGTTCGGCCCTGTTGTCCGCCGGTAATGTAATGGCTGCTGACTACGTGGTCGACAAAGAAGGCCAGCACGCCTTCGTTGACTTCAAGATCAGTCACCTTGGTTACAGCTTCATCACCGGTACTTTCAAGGACATCGACGGCAAGTTCAGCTTCGACGCTGCCAAGCCTGAAGACAGCAAGATCGAGTTCAACGTGAACACCGCCAGCGTGTTCACCAACAACGCCGAGCGTGACAAGCACGTCGCCAGCAAAGACTTCCTGAACGCCAGCAAAGCCACGTTCGTTTCCACCAGCGTCAAACCCACCGGCAAAAACGCCGCTGGCAAGGACACTGCTGACGTGGCTGGCGACCTGACCATCCTCGGCGTGACCAAGCCTATCGTGGTCAAGGCCACCTTCCTGGGTGAAGGCAAGGATCCATGGGGCGGCTACCGCGCAGGCTTCGAGGGTACTTTCAACCTCAAGCGTTCCGATTTCGGCAAGCAGAAAGACCTGGGCCCATCGTCCGATGCAGTTGAGATGTACGTGTCCTTTGAAGGTGTCAAAGCGAAGTAATGCTGAGACTGTAGGAGCGAGCCTACTCGCGAAAAACCTGAGAGCGCCACGGAACATCGGGCTCCCAGCGTTATCGTTGACGACCATCGTCGGAACGCCGCCCGGAGCAGGCTCGCTCCTACAGGATTTCATCAGCCATAAAAAAATGCCCCTGATCTCGCGATCAGGGGCATTTTTCATTGCAGCGATAACTCAGCGATTGCGGGTCAGCAGCGCTGGTTTCTCTCCACGAGGACGGCTCGGCAGTTGATCCAGCTGTTCAGGTGTCGGGAAGCGGTCAGCTTTCGACTCCTTGTGCATGATCTTCGGTGCCGGGCCACGCGGGTTCTGCACGGCCGGCTCGGATAGCGGCTGGTCGTCACGGGCCGGGCGGCGGTTGCGCGAGTCTTCGCGGCGGGCCTGGCCGTCGCGCGGTGCGCCACTGCGAGGGCCGCTACGCTTGGCCGGTGGGGTGCCGGTGCTGGCGCCATCGCTGTTGCGCGGACCGCTCTGGCGACCTTGTGGCTTGCCGGAGCGTGGAGCGCCCGAACTGGCGGCGGTGCCTTGTGCCGGAGCACCCGGACGGCGACCACGGCCTTGGGCCGGTTTCTGCTGCGGCACGTAGTCGACGCGGTTACCGAAGTTATCGATATCGTCGTCCAGGAACTCGTCCGGGGCACGGTCAGCGGCGGCGCGTGGTGCTTGGCTCGGCTGACGCTGTTCACGGGCCGGAGTACCTTCACGTGGCTTTTGCTGGCGGGCAGGGCGCTCGCCGCGTTCGCCGGCCGGTTTTTCCTTGCCCTTGTCCTTGCCTTTGTCCTTGCGACCGCCGCCGCCACCGCTGCCGTTCGGACCGTCGCCGCGCGGGCCACGTGGATTGCGCGGGTTACGCATGTCCGGACGCTCGCGCACTTCTGGTTTCTCGGCCTCCACGGCGCTGGCATCGAAGCCCATCAGGTCGCCGTCGGCGATTTTCTGTCGGGTCATGCGTTCGATGCTTTTCAGCAGTTTTTCTTCGTCCGGGGCTACCAGCGAAATCGCCTCGCCCGAACGACCGGCGCGGCCAGTACGGCCGATACGGTGCACGTAGTCTTCATCGACATTTGGCAACTCGAAGTTGACCACGTGGGGCAATTGGTCGATGTCCAGGCCGCGGGCGGCGATGTCGGTGGCGACCAGGATGCGCACTTCGCCGGCCTTGAAGTCGGCCAGGGCTTTGGTGCGGGCGTTCTGGCTCTTGTTGCCGTGGATCGCAACGGCGCTCAGGCCGTGTTTGTCCAGGTACTCGGCCAGGCGGTTGGCGCCGTGCTTGGTGCGGGTGAACACCAGCACCTGTTCCCAGGCGCCAGCGGTGATCAGGTGCGCCAGCAGTGAACGCTTGTGGCTGGCGGCCAGGCGGAACACACGCTGTTCGATACGCTCGACCGTGGTGTTCGGCGGCGTGACTTCGATGCGCTCCGGGTTGTGCAGCAGCTTGCCGGCGAGGTCGGTGATGTCCTTGGAGAAGGTCGCCGAGAACAGCAGGTTCTGGCGCTTGGCTGGCAGGCGCGCCAGCACTTTCTTCACGTCATGGACGAAACCCATGTCGAGCATGCGGTCGGCTTCGTCCAGCACGAGGATTTCCACGTGGGACAGGTCGACGCTGCCTTGGCCGGCCAGGTCGAGCAGACGGCCAGGGCAGGCCACCAGCACATCCACGCCACGGGCCATGGCCTGAACCTGCGGGTTCATGCCGACACCGCCGAAGATGCAGGCGCTGACGAACTTCAGGTCACGGGCATAGACCTTGAAGCTTTCATGCACTTGGGCTGCGAGTTCGCGAGTCGGGGTCAGGACCAGTACGCGCGGCTGGCGCGGGCCGTGACGCTGGGATTTGTCCGGGTGACCGTTGGGGAACAACCGCTCCAGGATCGGAAGGGCGAAACCGCCGGTTTTACCAGTACCTGTCTGTGCCGCGACCATCAGGTCGCGACCTTGCAACACGGCGGGAATGGCCCGCTGTTGCACCGGAGTAGGCTCGGTATAGCCCGCTGCCTCGATGGCGCGGACTAAAGCCTCGGAGAGCCCGAGGGAAGCAAAGGACATGAGTAATCCTGTTTTAAGTTAGGGCTTGGCCCAATGGGAGTCTTGCCTGGCGCGAATGGCGTTTAAGAGGACGCAATCCCGTCCGGTCCTGCTGGGTCTCGAAGGCTCGTCTGCAAGCGCTCGCGCGGGCTGAAAGCTGCGCTGTAGCGGGGTTGAGATGCCTTTAACGATTCCGAGCGTCCGGGCGTGAGCCTGGCGGGAAGGCCGGAGTATAACAGAGCTATCACTGCGCGCTGCTTTCCTGCTGCTCAACGGTTTTTTCCGTGGTAGCCGTGGCCTTTTCAGCCTTCACGCTGGCGGCCGGTTGCGCGCCATAGCGGGCACTCAGTTCAGCGTAGGCGGGTTCGCGCTTGAAGCGTTTGAGTTCGGCGCCGAAACGCTGCACCAGCAGATCCATGCCCGCATTGCGACGCACCGCGAGAAACTGGCTTTGCTGGCTGATGACCGTGGGGTTTTCGGTGATCTTGCCGCGGATGCCCAGTTCATCGAGCAAATGCTGGCCGACCCGGCGGTCGGTAATCAGCAGGTCAATGCGCCCGCGCACCAGTTTGCCGAAGTTGGCTTCATGGGTGGGAGCCGGCTCGCGGGTGAACAGCGTCGAATCGCTGAAGTCCTTGCTGTACAGGTAACCCGGCGAGGTGCCGATGGTCAGGCCGCGCAAGTCATCGAGGGTGCGAAACGGATGGGGCCGGTCATTGGCGTAGAACATCACGAACTGGACTTCAGACAGTGGTTCGCTGGGGTAGAGCAGGGTCGCATCACGTTCGTCGCTGTGAAAGATGTCCAGCGCGCCGTCGGCCTGCCCGGTTTCAAGCATCGACAGGCAGCGTTTCCATGGCAGGAACTGCCATTCCACTTCGATGCCCAGGCGCTTGAAGACAATGGCGGTGGTTTCGTAGTCCAGACCCAGCGATTTGCCGTTGACTTCATACACATAAGGCGCCCACGGCTCCGTGACAATGCGCAGCTTCTCGCCCCGAGCGGCGAAGCTCAGGCAAGCGAAGACAAGCATGGCGATTAACTGCGTGATCAAAGGCATGGGTTTGAGATTACGACGAGAAACCGGAAAGAGCCAGAAACTGACCGCAGATGCTCTAACTCGGTGAATTACTGCACATTAATAGTGCGTTGAAAGCAAAAGATCGCAGCGTGCGGCAGTTCCTGCAGGGAATACACATTCCGGGGTAGGAACTGCCGCAGGCTGCGATCTTTTGATCTTGCTTGTAGCTTTCAACTTGCAGCTTGTAGCTGCCTCAACGCGGCAGTTTCAGGTTTCTCCACACCGCCAGGCTCGCTTCAGCCTGGTTCAATGTGTAGAAGTGCAGCCCTGGAGCGCCGCCCTGCAGCAACTGTTCGCACATTTCGGTGATGACCTGTTCACCAAAGCGCTGAATGCTCTGGGTGTCGTCGCCGTAGGCTTCCAGTTGCTTGCGGATCCAGCGCGGGATTTCCGCACCGCAGGCATCGGAGAAGCGCGCCAGCTTGCTGTAGTTGGTGATCGGCATGATGCCCGGCACGATCGGGATGTTCACACCCAGCGCCCGCACACGTTCCACGAAGTAGAAGTAGCAGTCGGCGTTGAAAAAGTACTGGGTGATCGCACTGTCGGCGCCAGCGTTGGCCTTGCGCACGAAGTTGGCAACATCGTCTTCGAAATTGCGCGCTTGCGGATGCATTTCCGGGTAAGCGGCGACTTCGATGTGGAAGTGATCACCGGTTTCTTCACGAATGAATTCAACCAGGTCGTTGGCGTGGCGCAATTCACCGCTGGCCATGCCCATGCCTGAAGGCAGGTCACCGCGCAGAGCGACGATGCGCTTGATGCCGGCGGCCTTGTACTCGGCCAGCAGGCCGCGCAGGTCAGCTTTGCTATCGCCCACGCAGGACAGATGCGGAGCGGCAGGGATTTTGACTTCGCTTTCGAGCTGCAACACGGTGTTCAGCGTGCGATCACGGGTCGAACCGCCGGCGCCGTAGGTGCAGGAGAAGAAATCGGGGTTGTAGGTGGCCAACTGGCGAGCAGTGGCGAGCAGCTTTTCTTGCCCGGCATCGGTCTTCGTAGGGAAGAACTCGAAGCTGTAGCGACGATCTTGGGACATGGTCATATCCTTGGAAACTCGAAAGCCAAACGGTGTGTCCGTCACGACGCCTTCGCTGGCTTGCCAGCGAACCAGACAACACGGTGCGCCAGGCACACCGCGTTGTCATTCAAGGTATCAGTAGCGGTAAGCGTGCGGCTTGAACGGACCTTCGACGGTCACGCCGATGTAGTCGGCCTGGGTCTTGGTCAGTTGAGTCACGACGCCGCCGAAGCCACGGACCATTTCCAGGGCCACTTCTTCGTCGAGTTTCTTCGGCAGTACTTCAACGGTCAGGCGCTCGGCTTTCCGGGCTGGCGACAGGTCGGCGTACTTCTGGCCGAACAGGAAGATCTGCGCCAGAACCTGGTTGGCGAACGAACCGTCCATGATGCGGCTCGGGTGGCCGGTGGCGTTGCCCAGGTTAACCAGACGGCCTTCGGCCAGCAGGATCAGGTAGTCGTCGTTCTGTGGGTCGAAATCGCCAGCGCCGGTACGGTGGATCTTGTGAACCTGCGGCTTCACTTCTTCCCATGCCCAGTTCTTGCGCATGAAAGCGGTGTCGATTTCGTTGTCGAAGTGGCCGATGTTGCAGACAACGGCACGCTTCTTCAGGGCCTTGAGCATGTTCGAATCGCAAACATTGACGTTACCGGTGGTGGTTACGATCAGGTCGATCTTGCCCAGCAGTGCCTTGTCGATGCTTGATTCGGTACCGTTGTTGATACCGTCGATGAATGGCGAAACCACTTCGAAACCGTCCATGCAGGCTTGCATGGCGCAGATCGGGTCGACTTCGGAAACCTTGACGATCATGCCTTCCTGGCGCAGGGACTGAGCGGAACCCTTGCCCACGTCGCCGTAGCCGATGACCAGCGCTTGCTTGCCGGACAGCAGGTGGTCGGTGCCGCGCTTGATGGCATCGTTCAGGCTGTGACGGCAGCCGTACTTGTTGTCGTTCTTGCTCTTGGTCACCGAGTCGTTGACGTTGATGGCCGGGATTTTCAGCTCGCCCTTGGCCAGCATGTCCAGCAGGCGGTGAACGCCGGTGGTGGTTTCTTCGGTCACGCCGTGGACGCGATCCAGAACCTGCGGGTACTTCTTGTGCAGCAGCTCGGTCAGGTCGCCGCCGTCGTCGAGGATCATGTTGGCATCCCATGGCTGGCCATCTTTGAGGATGGTCTGCTCCAGGCACCACTCGTACTCTTGTTCGGTTTCACCTTTCCAGGCGAAAACCGGGATGCCGGCAGCGGCGATGGAAGCGGCGGCCTGGTCCTGAGTCGAGAAAATGTTGCAGGACGACCAGCGTACTTCGGCACCCAGGGCAACCAGGGTTTCGATCAGCACGGCAGTCTGAATGGTCATGTGGATGCAGCCGAGAATCTTCGCGCCCTTGAGCGGCTGCTCTTCGGAGTACTTGCGACGCAGACCCATCAGGGCTGGCATTTCGGATTCAGCGATGATGGTTTCGCGACGGCCCCAGGCAGCCAGGGACATGTCGGCGACTTTGTAATCGGTAAAATCTGCAGGCGTGATAACAGCGCTCATGAAGAGCCTCCATTCGTAATGTATGCGAATGGGCGCCGTTGTGCGTTTAGTGTCTGGCTTAAGGCCAGGCAACGCCCCATCCGAGCCTGACAGGTTGAACCTGCTGCAGCGCCCCTCGGACAGGTGGCGGGAAAACGGTATCAAGCGATGATGACCGTTTTGAAACGGTGGCGATTATAGCGGGCTATGCTGATCTTCCAAAGCGTTTCTGTTGGTCAATGTCCGAACGGTAATCGAGACCATAGTCAAAGCTTGATAGAGCTCTAGTCCGGGCTCTGCCATGATGCCAGGCATCAATCGGCAAGATGGTCAGGAGTGAATATGAATTTCCACACCCGCAAATGGGTAAAACCCGAAGACCTCAACCCTAACGGCACTTTGTTCGGCGGTAGCCTGCTGCGCTGGATCGACGAAGAGGCGGCGATCTACGCCATCGTCCAGTTGGGGAACCAGCGTGTAGTGACCAAGTACATTTCCGAAATCAACTTCGTCAGCGCCTCGCGCCAGGGCGACATCATCGAGCTGGGCATCACGGCAACCGAATTCGGCCGCACCTCGATCACCCTGACATGTGAAGTGCGCAACAAGATCACCCGCAAAAGCATCCTGACGGTGGAGAGGATGGTCTTCGTCAACCTGGGTGAAGACGGCTTGCCCGCGCCCCATGGCCGAACCGAGATCAAGTACGTCAAAGACCAGTTCAAGGATGATGATGCCGCACAGTGAGATCGGTGGCGCGCCCTTCGCGAGCAAGCCCGCTCCCACACTGGATCACCGTCGAACACAAAATTTGTGTCCGCTGAAGACAAATGTGGGAGCGGGCTTGCTCGCGAAGGCGATCTGCTGATCCCGGAGATTTGTCGGCCTACTGAACAGCCGTGAGCCCCGTACCGCGGTGTTGCATGAAACCATCCGCACCCAGGGCGACCAGGAACATGCTCAACCCGCCAGATCAAGCGCAGCCGCAACGCGACGCTGGCGATAGATGAAGAACAATGCAGTCAACACGGTCAGCCCGCTGACCAGCGCACCGGTCCACGGCAAGTCCGCCAGATCCGCGCCGCTGGCTACCACCAGGCCGCCGATCCAGGCTCCGGCGGCGTTGCCGAGGTTGAAGGCGCTCTGGTTCAAGGTCGAACCCAGGTTTGGCGCCTCAATGGCCTGATCGATGATCAGCAGTTGCAGGATCGGGCACAGCGCAAAGGCGAACGTACCCCACAGCACCAGCGTGATCGCTGCCGGAATGGCCGAATGGCTGGTTTGCGTGAACGCCGCCAGCACCACCAGTACCGCCAGCGCCATGCCCACCAGTGAAGGCAGCAAGCGGCTGTCCGCCAGACGACCACCGAGCATGCTGCCGGCGGTCAAGCCAACGCCGAACAACAGCAGCATGATGGTGACGCCGTGCGGGCTGACGCCAGTGATGTCCTGCAGGATCGGCGCAATGTAAGTGAACACACTGAACAGGCTGGTCGAAGCCAGCACGCTCATGCCCAGCGCCAGCAGTACGTTGGCCTTGCCCAGCACCTTCAACTCGCTGGCCAGGTTGGCTTTATCCATCGCGATGTTCTTCGGCAACCAGACCCATTGCGCAATCGCCGCCAGTACACCGATCACCGACACCGCCCAGAAGGTCGAGCGCCAACCTGCGTATTGCCCGAGTGCGGTGCCCAGCGGCACGCCGAGCACGTTGGCCAGGGTCAGGCCGGTGAACATCATGGCAATCGCCTGGGCCCGTTTGTTGGGTGCCACCAGCCCGGCGGCGACCACCGAACCGATGCCGAAAAATGCGCCATGGCACAGTGCCGTGATCACTCGCGCGGCCATCAGCGTGGCGTAATTCGGCGCCAGCGCGCAGAGCATATTGCCGAGGATGAACATCAGCGTCATGCCCAGCAGGGTAGCTTTGCGCGGCATGTTGGCGGTGCCGACGGCGAGGACCGGTGCGCCGAATACCACGCCCAGGGCATAGCCGGTGATCAGCAGTCCGGCATCGGGAATGCTCACGCCGAGATCGCGGGCGACGTCGGGCAACAGGCCCATGATGACGAATTCGGTGGTGCCGATGCCGAAGGCGGCAACAGCGAGGGCAAGCAAAGCGAGTGGCATGCGCAAGGTCTCTGTCGGTAGTCTTGACGCTGTGATCAGGCATACGCAGGCCGACGACCGTTCTCGACGAGAGCGGGCCGGGCAGAATTTTTATTGGAATTAGTCTGTGCGCAACTGAGTGCGGCGTGGTCGCTTGCAGTATAAACAGCCACTGATATATGGCGAATCAATTCTCTGCCGAACACTGTAGGAGCGAGCTTGCTCGCGAAAAAACCCAACATGCCGCGTTTATCCAGGATGCGTGCGTCATCGTTGACGACCTTCGCGAGCAAGCTCGCTCCTACAGGGAAGGGGTGGGACAAAATAAGGAGTAGGCCGTGCTTGCAACGGCGTTGGTGTTGATGGCGGCGCTGTTGCACGCGGCGTGGAATACCCTGATCAAATTCAGTGCGGAGCGGCTGTTGGTGGTGGCCTGCATGGACAGCGTGGCACTGCTCTTTGTCGCGCTGATGTTGCCATTCCTGAGCGTGCCGCCGCTGGAGATCTGGCCGTGGATCCTGGCATCGGCGGCGTTCGAGTTGCTCTATCGCTATTTGTTGATCCAGGCCTATCGGGTCGGCGACCTCGGGCTGGTTTACCCGCTGATGCGCGGCCTGTCGCCGTTGGTGGTGCTGGCGCTGACGCTGATCTTTGCCGGGGAAGAGCTGACCCACCAACAGATTTTCGGAATCCTGCTGATCCCGTTCGGCATGCTGTGCCTGCTCTGGCAGGGCGGCGGCGGAGCGCGCCTTCCATGGTCGATGCTACCGGTGGTGGCGCTGATCGGCCTGTGCATCGGTTGCTACACCTACATCGACGGGCAGGCATTGCGGCGCTGGTCCCATCCACTGGATTACCTGGTCTGGGTCACTCTGCTCAGCGCCTGGCCGTTTCCGCTATTGGCGGTGGTGCGTAAACGACCCGCGTTCATGCTGTTCTGGCGCGAGCAGTGGCGGCTGGGCCTGGCGGTCGGGTTCTGCGTGTTGTTCAGCTACGCTTTGGTGCTGTGGGCGATGCAGTTGGGTTCGATTGCCGAGGCCGCAGCGTTGCGCGAGATCAGCGTGATTCTGGTGGTGCTGTTTGGCATGCGTTACCTGAAAGAACCGTTTGGCGGGCCACGGTTGCTCGCCTGTAGCCTTGTGATGATCGGCATACTGGTGATGAAGTTTTGATCGCCCGGATGGAATTCAACTCTCCACAACTAGAAGAAAGGAAGACGTTATGACGGTGGCTCTGTGGTGCATTTTGATTGCGATCTTGCTGCCGTATGTGTGTACGTGGGTCGCCAAGATCAGTGGCGGGTTCAGGCTGAAAGACAATCATGACCCTCGGGATTTTCTCGACTCTCTGGAAGGCTTGGGCAGGCGGGCACACTCGGCGCAGTTGAACAGTTACGAAGTGACGCCGGCGTTCGCGGCGGCGGTGATCGTGGCGCACCTGGCCGGCAATGCCGAGCTGGTGACGATCAATGTGCTGTCGGTGTTGTTCATTACCAGCCGCCTGCTCTACATCATCTGCTACCTGGCGGACTGGGCGACGCTGCGGTCGCTGGTGTGGTTCGTGGGGATGGCGTTGATCGTGAGTTTCTTTGTGGTGTCGGTCTGAAAGATCTTCAGGGTATTTATCGGCCTCATCGCGAGCAAGCTCGCTCCCACATGGATTGTGCAAAACTTGTGGGAGCGAGCTTGCTCGCGATAGCTATCCGGAAGCCACCGCTGGTTTAGGGCTTGGCCTTCTCTGCATCCGACACTTGCGGCACTTGCGGTAGCGCCGCACCTTTGGGCCAGAGCATCCAGATTTGCCCCTGCTGCTTCATGTCTCCGGCCAATTGCCCGGCCGCATCGCCGGTGCCCCAGAACAGATCCGCCCGGACCTCGCCGGAAATGGCGCCGCCGGTGTCCTGTGCGGCCACCGGGCGAACCAGCGCAGTGCCGTCCGGTTTGGTGGTGGACAGCCACAACAGGCTGCCCAGCGGAATGACCTTGCGATCCACTGCCGCGCTGTAACCGGCGGTCAGCGGTACGTTCAGCGAGCCGCGCGGGCCTTCGTTGCTGTCCGGGTTGCGGGTGAAGAACACGTAGCTGGGGTTGCTGCCGAGCAGTTCGGGAATCCGCGACGGATTGGCCTTGGCCCAGGTGCTGATGGCGCCCATGGTCACGTCTTCTTTTTTCAACTCGCCCTGTTCCACCAGCCAGCGGCCAATCGGTCGATACGGATGGCCGTTCTGATCGGCGTAAGCAATGCGCAACTGGCGGCCATTGTCGAGCTGGATACGACCCGACCCCTGGATTTGCAGGAACTGCAGGTTCATCGGATCGGTCAGCCAGGCCACGACCGGCGCCTTGACCCCTTTGCTTTCAATGGTTGCCGCATCGTCGTACGGCTTGAGCACGCGACCTTCGAGCCGACCGCGCAGGCGTTTGCCCTTGAGTTCCGGGTAAATGCTGTCGAGGGCGACGACGATCATGTCTTCGGGGACGCCATAGACCGGGACATTGGCAGCGCCGGTCTGGGTCAGGCTCCCGGGATAGACCGGTTCGTAGTAGCCGGTGATCAGGCCGCTGGGGTTGTCGTTGGCAGCGCGCAGGCCATAGACATCGAGGTTCTGTTTGAGAAAACCGCGAATGTCGCTGGCGGTTTGCGGCACGTTGGCAGCCGCTGCGCAGGTGCCACCCCAGACCGGGTCGGCCTTGAGTCGGGTGCAGGCGCTGCGCCACGAGCCGAAGCCGGCGACCAGGTCGTTGTCGGATACCGCCGGCAGCGCTTCCCATGTGGCACTGGAATAGGTCGCCAGAGCGTGGGTCTTCGGTTGTTGGTTGTCGCCACCGGTGCAGCCTGCGAGCAGGGCCACCATCGGCAGGGTCCAGGCCAGGCTGTGACGCCATGCCTTGAAACGGTTGTTCATGGAGTGATTCCTTTGCCGGTTGCCTGAGCGCTCCATGCGCTCAAGCAACCCTTATTGATATTAGGGCTATTGGTCTTTGCCGATGACGCGGGGATACTGGCCGCCGTTTCCCGTGACCTGAAGCCACCATGACTCTTAAAAGACTTTCTGTTGTATTGCTGGCCTGCCTGACGTTGTCCGCTTGTGGCGGAGTCGACCCCAACTCGCCGCTCGGCCAGCGCAAGGCCATTTTCAAGCAGATGCTCAAGACTGGCGAAGACCTGGGCGGCATGCTGCGTGGGCGCATTGCGTTCGATGGCCCGAAGTTCGCCGAGGGCTCGGTGAAACTCGATGCGCTGTCCCGTGAGCCGTGGCAACACTTTCCGCAGGTCCGCGAAGAAGATCACACCAGCGCCAAGAGCGATGTCTGGGAGCAGCAGGCGCGTTTCCAGGCCATGGCCCGTGACCTTGAATCCGCCACCGGTGAATTGGTGATCGCCAGCCAGGTTCAACCCTACAAGGCCAGTAACCTGGGGCCGTCGGTGCAGAAAGTCGAAGATGCTTGCAGTGCTTGTCATAAGGCGTTTCGGGATCATTGACCCAGCGCTACCCGGTCTGACGTCTTCGCGAGCAGGCTCGCTCCCACAGGGGACGTCAAGACCCGGTGGG